>NZ_JAJEPR010000013.1:0-96389 GCF_020686945.1 Fusicatenibacter faecihominis
AAAAACAAAACCGCGGGACACGCGGGGATAGCCTGTTTTAGCTTTGCCTTAAAAGGCAATCGAGCAGGAAGCCCCCATTTCAAAATCGTAAGCTTTAAGTGGTGGGAGCATGTCACAAAGAATAGTTGAGATTTATTTTCGAAAATGCATTGACAAAAAAATGTCAATGTCATATAATATTTAGGAAAAATTTTCTCAGACATTTTATATAAGTGCCTTTCGTAATGGAAAGGATAATAGGGAAATAAGTGAGAAGCTTATGCGATGCCGTCACTGTGAAGGTTTCGCTTCCTGAGAGGCTCTTTGAGCCGCCACTGCATATGCGGGAAGGAGCAGGAAGCATAGGGCCGAAGCCAGGAGACCTGCTTATATAAGGTTAATTCTTTACGGATCATAAAGAATTGCACGGAGATTGTCACTCTTTTTCAGACTTGCGTGGTTTCCGCAGGTCCGTCTGTTTTTTTCTGTGTGATCCATGTTTCGATCGTTTTTGATATCTGATTTCCTGTTTTATAAGAGCTCTGTGTTTTTTTGAGCCTGAGCGGGCAGTCAGGATCAGTTCGGACAAGATCTGGTAAGAATCTATTTACATGCCCATATTGTTAAAAAATTAACAATATAAGAGAAAGGAGTGCTTATGAGCAGCAAAATTACTATCATTGGAGCAGGAAGCGTAGGATCAACCATTGCCTATAATCTTTCAAACAACGACCTCGCTTCCGAGATCGTCCTCATCGACATCAACAAGGAAAAGGTGGAAGGAGAGGTTATGGACATCGTCCAGGGTACCAGCTTCCGCAATCCTATTTCCATCGTTGCAGGCGATTATGAAGATGCCAAGGATTCTGATATTGTCATCATCACTTCCGGTATCGCAAGAAAACCGGGACAGACCAGAATTGAACTGACTCAGACCAATGTCAACATCCTAAAGAGCATTACCCCCCAGATTGTAAAAGAAGCGCCGAATGCCCTTTATATTATTGTAAGCAATCCGGTGGATATCATGACTTATGTATTCACCAAGATCTCTGGACTTCCGGAAAACCAGATCATCGGTTCCGGAACTCTTCTGGACACAGCAAGACTTCGTTTTGGCCTCTCCGAACATTTCGAGGTGGCTCAGAAAAATATTCACGCCTATGTATTCGGTGAGCATGGAGATACCTCCTTTGTTCCCTGGTCCTGCGCGGATGTTTCCGGAGCAAGCCTGGATGATTATGCGGAGATGATGAGACATCTCGGAAAAGAGCCGAAACCTCTTGATAAAGCAGGAATGGAAGAGTATGTACACAAATCCGGCGGAATTGTTATTGCAAAGAAAGGAGCAACCTTCTATGCGGTATCTGTCGCTGTATGCAAACTCTGCGGTATGCTTCTTTCCGCCTACGATTCCATCGCTACCGTTTCTTCCGTTATGCATGGCGAGTACGGCATCGAGGATGTTGCTATCAGCACACTGACGCTGGTAGGACCGAACGGCGTACAGGGAAAAGTCCCCTTAAAGCTTACGGATGAAGAGGTTGCAAAACTCCAGAAGAGCGCAAACTCTCTGAAAGAAGTAATTTCTCAGATTGAGCTGTAAAGACAAAAAGGCTTCTGCTGTTTGTACAGAAGAGGCAGAACCTTCCAGAAACCGCGGAGAAAAAGCTCCGCGGTTTTAAGAGAAAGAAAGGACAACGGAAACCATGAAGTACAGTTATTATCCAGGGTGTACCCTGAAGAACAAGGCGAAAGATCTGGATGCTTATGCCAGAGTTTCCGCCAGGGCGCTGGGTTTTGAGCTGGAAGAAATCGAAGACTGGCAGTGCTGCGGAGGCGTTTATCCCTTAGGCAGCGACGAGATCGCCACAAAGCTTTCTTCCGTCCGTGCTCTCAACGCGGCCAAGGAAAAAGGCCAGGACCTCATCACGGTCTGTTCCGCCTGTCATCATGTGCTGAAACGTGTCAACGACGATATGAAGAACGTGGAAGACATCCGGACCCGGGCAAATAATTACATGAAACTGGATACACCCTACGAAGGTGAGACAGAGGTTCTTCACTTCCTGGAAGTGTTAAGAGACCGCGTCGGTTTTGACAAGGTAAAAGAGAAAGTCGTCAATCCTTTCAAAGGAAAGAAGATCGGCGCCTACTATGGCTGTCTGCTTCTCCGCCCCGGAAAGATCCTTCAGTTTGATGATCCGGAGAATCCGAAGATCATGGAGGATCTGATTCGCGCGTTAGGCGGTGAGCCGGTGATCTATCCCTATCGGAACGAGTGCTGCGGCGGTTATATTTCCCTGAAAGAAAAAGAAATGTCCAAAAATATGTGCGATAAGATCCTTGAGAGCGCAGAAGGCTTTGGCGCAGACATGCTGATCACAGCCTGTCCCCTCTGCATGTACAATCTGAAGAAGAGCACAGTAAACGGAACACCGATCTATTATTTCACCGAGCTTCTTGCTGAGGCTCTCGGCGTGAAAGAGGAGGTGACAGAAGCGTGAGCGATAAAAACAGAGCGGAAGAGATCCGTGAAATCAGCGGAGTCGATCCTTATAAATGCATGAAGTGCGGCAAATGCTCCGCATCCTGTCCGTCCTTCAACGAAATGGATATCAAACCCCATCAGTTTGTCTCCTATGTACTCCGTGACGATATCGAGTCACTGGTACAGTCCAAGTCTCTCTGGAAATGCCTTTCCTGCTTTGCCTGTGTGGAGCGCTGCCCGAGAGATGTAAAACCCGGAAAACTCATTGATGCTGCAAGACAGATCGTGGAGAGGGAAAAAGGCGGCAATTATCTGAGTCCGGATGAGATTCCGTCACTCCTTGATCCGGAACTGCCCCAGCAGCTTCTGGTAAGTGCATTCAGACGATACAGGAGGTGAGAAAATGCAGAGAATAGGAGTTTTTGTCTGTCATTGCGGAAGCAATATCGCCGCAACGGTAGATGTGAAAAAAGTCGTGGAAGTCATCAGCCAGGAGCCTGGCGTGGTCCATGCAGAAGATTATCAGTATATGTGCTCCGAGGCCGGACAGGAGAAGATCATCCAGGCCATCAGGGAGAAAGAACTGACAGGCGTCGTTGTCTGTTCCTGTTCCCCGCGTATGCATGAAGCCACCTTCCGTAAGGCTGTGGCAAAAGCCGGCCTGAACCCCTACATGCTGGAAGTGGCAAACATCCGTGAGCAGTGTTCCTGGATTCACAAGGATATGGAAGAGGCTACCAAGAAGGCCGTGATCCTGGCCCGGGCAGCAGTTGCCAAGGTAAACCTGGACGCTCCCCTTCAGGAGGGCGAGAGCCGCGTAACCAAGAGAGCCCTGGTAATCGGCGGCGGTATCGCCGGTATTCAGAGTGCTCTGGATATCGCAGATGCCGGCTACGAGGTAGATATCGTGGAGAAGACCCCGAGTATCGGCGGAAGAATGTCCCAGCTGGACAAAACCTTCCCGACTCTGGACTGTTCCGCCTGTATCCTGACCCCGAAGATGGTGGAAGCCAATGCCCATGAGAAGATTCATATTTATACATACAGTGAGGTAGAAAAGATTTCCGGTTTTGTCGGCGATTTCACAGTGGAGATCCGCAAGAAAGCCAGAAGCGTGGATATGAGCAAGTGTACCGGCTGTGGTGTCTGTCAGGAGAAATGCCCGAGCAAAAAGATCCCCAGCGAGTTCAACAGAGGTCTCGGAAACCGTACGGCCATCTACACTCCCTTCGCCCAGGCCATCCCGAATGTTCCTGTCATCGACCGTGAGAATTGTATCAAATTTAAGACCGGAAAATGTGGCGTCTGCTCCAAGGTCTGCCAGGCCGGAGCCATCGACTACGACCAGAAGGATGAGATCATCAGTGAGAAGTACGGAGCCATCGTTGTGGCCACCGGTTTCGACACGATCAAGCTGGATAAGTACGATGAGTATGCTTACAGCCAGAGTAAAGATGTCATCACGTCCCTGGAGCTTGAGCGTATCATGAACGCAGCCGGCCCGACCAAAGGTCATCTGGAGCGTCTCTCCGACGGAAGAGCACCGAAGAACATGGTGTTCATCCAGTGCGTGGGAAGCCGTTGTGCAGATACCAGAGGAAAGAGCTACTGCTCCAAGATCTGCTGTATGTACACTGCAAAGCATGCGATGCTGATCCGTGATAAATATCCTGATGTAAACGTGACTGTCTTCTATATCGACGTTCGTACCCCGGGGAAAAACTTCGACGAGTTCTACAGAAGAGCCGTGGAAGAGTACCATGTAAACTATGTCAAAGGTCAGGTAGGAAAAGTCATTCCGCAGCCCGATGGACAGCTTCTCGTTCAGGGAGTTGATCTTCTGGACAATAAGCAGATCCTCGTGAATGCGGATATGGTTGTTCTGGCTACCGCCATTGAGCCGGATCCTTCCGTCAGAAAACTGGCTACCATGCTGACAGCCAGCATCGACAACAACAACTTCCTCACCGAGGCTCATCCGAAGCTTCGTCCTGTAGAGTCCCCCACCGCCGGTGTGTTCCTTTCCGGTGTCTGCCAGGGACCGAAGGATATCCCGGAGACCGTAGCCCAGGCCGGCGCGGCAGCAGTCAAAGCCATTGGCCTTCTCGCCAAGGATAAGCTCCGCACCAACGCATGCACAGCAAAACCGGATCAGCTGCTCTGCAACGGCTGCTCTACCTGTGCAAACGTATGCCCCTATGGAGCAATCTCCTATGAGGAAAAAGAAGTCAACGACCACGGAATCCGTGAGGTTCGCCGGGTGGCAGCAGTCAACAGCGCACTCTGCCAGGGCTGCGGTGCCTGCACAGTGGCCTGCCCGTCCGGAGCCATGGACCTTCAGGGCTTCTCCAACAGACAGATTATTGCGGAGGTGGATGCGATATGTCGATAGAATCAAACGAAGAATTCAGACCGAAAATTGTGGCGTTCTGCTGTAACTGGTGCAGTTACGCAGGAGCCGATCTGGCAGGAAGCAGCCGTCTCTCCTATCCGGCAGACGTAAAGATCATCCGTGTACCCTGTTCCTGCCGTGTCAACCCCATGTTCATCCTCCGGGCCTTTGAGAAAGGTGCGGACGGCGTGATCCTGTGCGGCTGCCACCCCGGTGACTGCCATTACACCACAGGAAACTATTATGCAAGAAGACGTATGACCCTTCTGTTCTCCATGCTGGACTTCATCGGCGTGGAAAACGGCCGTACCCGTGTGGAATGGGTATCCGCCGCTGAGGGCGTGAAATTTTCCCAGACCATGAACGAGTTTGTGGAAAAGGTACGTTCTCTCGGAAAGAATGTAAGACTGGAGGATTTAAGATGCAGGAACTGATCGAACGCGCAAAAGAGCTTCTTGGCGACGGCACCGTAGTTCGTGTGCTGGGATGGAAAGCCGGAGACCTGCCCTACAATCCGGAACCGGCTTACTTCGAGAACGAAGAAGACTTAAAAGATTTCGTATATAATGGCTTCTGCGGAGCCAACTTAAGCAAATATATGATCGAGGCATCCAAAAAGGAAGGAAAGACTCTGGTCTTCCTGAAACCCTGCGATACCTACAGCTTCAACCAGCTGATTAAAGAGCACCGGGTAGACCGGGACAAAGCTTACATCATCGGCGTTGGCTGTAAAGGAAAGCTCGACATCGAGAAGATCAAAGCCCAGGGAATCAAGGGAATCCAGAAGATTACGGGCGCTGAGATCTCCGATGAGTGCGAGACGCTTACCGTGGAGACTCTTTACGGAGAGAAGAGCGTTTCCTATAAAGATGCCATGCTGGGAAGATGCCATACCTGTAAAGGCAAAGAGCACAAGATCTTTGACGAGGAGATCGGCGAGTCCAAGGATACAAAGGATGCAGACCGTTTCGCAGAGATCGAGAAGATCGAGGCTATGAGCCCGGCTGAGAAGTTTGCTTTCTTCCAGAAGGAACTCAGCAAATGTATCCGCTGCAATGCCTGCCGGAACGTCTGTCCCGCATGCAGCTGTCGGAAATGTGTCTTCGACAGCGACAAGTTTGACAGTGCCCAGAAGGCAAATGTGGACTCCTTCGAGGAGAAGATGTTCCACATCATCCGCGCTTTCCATGTGGCTGGCCGCTGTACGGACTGTGGCGAGTGCAGCCGTGTTTGTCCCCAGGGTATTCCCCTTCATCTCTTTAACCGGAAATTTATCAAGGATATCGACAATTTCTATGGCGAGTATCAGGCAGGAGAGGATGCGGTAAGTCCGATGCCTCTGACCTCTTACACCACAGAAGATGTAGAGCCCAGCATTGTGGGAGAAAGGGGATAACGGATGTATAAGATCGCAAAAGAAAACCTTCAGACCCTTTACCGTGAGATCGCGAAAAATCAGGAACTGTTCCTTCCGGAGAAGATCGGCGAGCAGGTGAATTTCGCCCCCTACCGTGAAGAGCTTGAGACGGATCTGACTGTGCTCAAGACAGTCAAATCCCCCAAAGATGTATTTTTTCCTCAGAGTGAGAACCTCTATACCTGCGTAGAGAAGGACCGCAAGATCACCATCGAGCCCGAGAAGCTTCAGGAGCAGAAATTCGTGGTATTCGGCATGCGTCCCTGTGATGTGAAGGGCGTTCAGGTACTGGATAAAGTCTTCCTGGCAGATCCGGTGGATACCTTCTATGCAGCCAGAAGAGAGCACGGAACCATCGTTTCCCTGGCCTGCGGCGAACCCGAGGAGACCTGTTTCTGTAAGGTCTTCGGCGTGGACTGCACCGAGCCGGAGACGGCAGCAGAAGGTTTTGTGGATGTGGCTGCCTGGTTTGTTGAGGATACTCTCTATCTCAAAGCCGTTACGGAAAAAGGAACGGCTCTTCTGGAAGCTGTGAAAGATGTTCTCACAGAGGCAGAGAACACAGACGAAGCAAAGGTGGAGGCTCAGAAAGAGACTGTCCGCGCCATCGTGGAGAAACTTCCCTACACCCATCTTTCCCTGGAAGGCTGGAACGGGGATGACATGATGGAAAGATTCAATTCCCCTGTCTGGGAGGAGCTTTACCATCCCTGCCTGGCCTGCGGTACCTGCACCTTCGTGTGCCCTACCTGTCAGTGCTATGATATCAAAGATTACGATACCGGACATGGCATCCAGCGTTACCGCTGCTGGGATTCCTGCATGTACTCCGACTTTACGATGATGGCCCACGGCAACAACCGTAACAGCCAGATGCAGCGTTTCCGTCAGCGTTTCATGCACAAGCTGGTTTATTTCCCGGCAAACAACAACGGCATGTATTCCTGCGTAGGCTGCGGCCGCTGTGTGGAGAAATGTCCTTCATCCTTAAATATCGTAAAGGTCATCAAGGCCTTTGAAAAACAGGGAGGTGCCAAAGAATGAATGAATGTACCTGTCATACAAACTATACCCTGGACACCCTGATCCCGAAGGTTGGCGTGATCACCGATATCCGTCAGGAGACTCCGGATGTCAAAACCTTCCGCGTGGAAGCACCCGAGGGAGGCAAGCTTTTTGAGCATATGCCGGGCCAGTGCGCGATGATCTGCGTGCCGGGCGTCAGCGAAGGAATGTTTTCCATTACTTCTTCCCCGACGGTAAAAGAGTACCAGGAATTCAGTATCAAAAAATGCGGAAAGCTGACGGATTATCTCCACAGCCTCAATGTGGGCGATGAGATCACCGTCCGCGGACCTTACGGAAATCATTTCCCGGTGGAGACAGAGCTGAAGGGTCAGAACCTTCTCTTCATCGCCGGTGGTATCGGACTGGCTCCGCTCCGTTCCGTTATCAACTATGTGCTTCACAACAGAGAGAATTACGGTACGGTGGATATTTTATACGGTTCCCGTTCTGCAGACGATCTGGTTCAGTTAAAAGAGATCCAGGAAGTCTGGCAGAAAGCTCCGGGTGTCAACGTATACCTGACCATTGACCGGGAGCAGGAGGGCTGGGACGGCCATGTGGGCTTCGTTCCTTCCTATCTGAAAGAGATCGGCTTTTCAACGGACAAAACCGCACTTCTCTGCGGACCGCCAATCATGATTAAATTCGTGCTGGCCGGTTTAAAAGAGATGGGCTTCTCCGAGGAGCAGGTATACACCACACTGGAGCTCCGTATGAAATGCGGTATCGGAAAATGCGGCCGCTGCAATGTAGGCTCCAAATATGTCTGCAAAGATGGCCCCGTATTCCGTTTCGATCAGCTGGACGAGCTTCCGAATGAGTATTGATATAGAAAGGACTGGAACCCAAAATGGAAAATAATATGGTAAACGTATATTTTTTCGGTAAAAAATACAGTGTTCCCGCAGATCTCACCATCATGACCGCCATGGAGTATGCCGGATACACCTTAAAGAGAGGCTGCGGCTGCCGTCACGGCTTCTGCGGCGCCTGTGCAACCATCTACCGCATCAAGGGAGAAAATGAGCTGAAAACCTGTCTGGCCTGTCAGACCCAGGTACAGGAAGGCATGTATGTGGCAAGCATTCCCTTCTTCCCCACCGACAAGAGAACTTACAATATCGAAGATCTGAAACCCAACCAGCAGGTGATGATGGAACTCTATCCGGAGATCTACAGCTGCATCGGCTGTAATGCCTGTACCAAAGCCTGCCCCCAGGATCTGAACGTTATGCAGTATATCGCATACGCCCAGAGAGGCGAGCTTGAGAAATGTGCGGAGGCTTCCTTCGACTGCGTAAGCTGCGGCTGCTGTTCCGTGCGCTGCCCGGCTGGAATTTCCCATCCGATGGTAGGCCTTCTGGCCAGACGTCTGACCGGAAAATACATTGCTCCGGAATCAAAACATCTGACCAAACGTGTGGAAGAGATCCACGAAGGCAAGTATGATGATCTGATCGAGCAGATCATGCAGAAACCGATCACAGAAATGCAGGAACTTTACAACAGCAGAGAGATTGAGAAATAGGGAGGGCGTAAAACATGTATGCACCATATCCAGAAAATATGATGGAATCCATCAAAAAGGTAGAGGCTACAAGAGCGGAGCGTATGGCAACAGAGCCGAGACGTCTCACCGCTGAGGAGAAGGACGCTCTTCTTGAGAAATTCCATCCTGATTATAACCCGAATGCATTTGCAGAGATCAAAGTAGGTCCGAATAAAGGTCAGAAGGCTCCGTTGGAGCTGGCAGAAATGCTTCATTCCACCAGCCGTCTGATGAATGAGAAGATCGATCTTACAAAAATCGATTATGACGTGGATGTGCTGGTGATCGGCGGCGGCGGAGCAGGCTCTTCCTGTGCCATTGAGGCCCACAATGCAGGCACTGATGTTATGATCGTCACGAAGCTTCGTATCGGTGATGCCAATACTATGATGGCAGAGGGCGGCATCCAGGCAGCTGACAAGGAGAATGATTCTCCGGTACAGCATTATCTGGACTGCTTCGGCGGCGGCCACTTCGCAGCAAAACCGGAACTCGTAAAGAGACTGGTTATGGAAGCTCCGGATGCCATCAAATGGCTGAACGGGCTCGGCGTTGAGTTTGATAAAGCAGAAGACGGAACCATGATCACAACTCACGGCGGCGGAACCTCCAGAAAGAGAATGCACGCTGCAAAAGACTATTCCGGATCTGAGATCATGCGTACCATCCGTGACGAGGTCATCAACCTTGGCATTCCGGTGGTTGAGTTTACTTCCGCTGTCGAGCTTCTGAAGGACGAAAAAGGCCAGGTAGCCGGTGCGGTTCTTCTGAACATGGAGACCGGTGACTACTCCGTTGCAAGAGCAAAGACCGTTGTCATCGCAACCGGCGGCGCAGGAAGAATGCATTACCAGGGCTTCCCGACCTCCAACCACTACGGTGCAACCGCAGACGGACTGGTACTTGGTTACCGGGCAGGCGCAGGCCTTCTTTATCAGGATTCCATCCAGTACCATCCGACAGGCGCCATTTATCCGTCCCAGATCCTTGGCGCTCTGGTAACGGAGAAGGTTCGTTCCGTTGGCGCACAGCTGGTCAATGCAAACGGAGAAGCTTACATTCATCCGCTGGAAACCCGTGACGTCAATGCTTCCGGCGTTATCCGTGAGTGCCAGGAAGGCCGCGGCGTGGAAGTACCGGGCGGACTTAAGGGCGTATGGCTCGATACTCCGATGATCGAGATCCTCGGAGGCGAGGGAACCATCGAGAAGAGAATCCCGGCTATGTTCCGTATGTACATGAACTACGGCATTGATATGAGAAAAGTTCCCATCGTGATCTATCCGACCCTTCACTACCAGAACGGTGGCCTGGATATCGACGGAGACGGCTTCTCAACCGCAATCCCGAATCTTCTGGTTGCAGGAGAGGCAGCCGGTGGAATCCACGGAAGAAACAGACTGATGGGCAACTCTCTTCTGGATGTCATTGTATTCGGAAGAAATGCCGGTAAGAAAGCAGCTGCAAAATGCAAAGAGGTAGAACTTGGTACCCCGAACTTGAATCATGTGACAGAATATGCAGAGGAGCTGAAAGAGGCAGGCCTTGACACCCATAAGGTATCTCCGATGCTGCTTCCGAACTATGCCCGTCACGAACAGCGCTAAAAATAGAAAAAAGAAGGGAGCTTACCAAAATGCGTGAAGTAGAAGTAAGCAGACTTACAGATGTCATCGAAAAACTCTGTATCGAAGCAAATGAACATCTTCCCAAAGACGTAAAAGACGCCATTACAACCTGCCGTGCCTGCGAGGACGGCGAGATTGCCAAAGGTGTTCTGGACGATATCATTAAAAACTTTGACATTGCAGATCAGGAGTGTGTACCCATCTGCCAGGATACAGGAATGGCCTGTGTTTTTCTGGAAATCGGACAGGATGTACATTTCGTTGGAGGAGATCTCACCGATGCCATCAACGAGGGCGTACGCCGCGGATATACAAACGGCTACCTTCGCAAATCTGTCGTAAAAGACCCGGTTCGCCGTGGAAACACCGGCGATAACACACCGGCCATGATTTACACAGAGATTGTTCCCGGAGAAAATGTGAAAGTCACCGTTGGCCCGAAAGGCTTCGGAAGCGAGAACATGAGTATGATCCGTATGTTCAAACCCTCCGCTGGCCTTCAGGGAATCAAAGACTTCATTCTGGAAGTGGTAGAGACCGCAGGTCCCAACCCCTGCCCGCCGATGGTAGTCGGCGTTGGTATCGGCGGAACCTTTGATAAATGTGCCCTTCTTGCAAAGAAAGCACTGATGCGTCCGCTGGATTCCCACAATCCGGATCCGTTTTATGCAGATCTTGAGGATGAGATGCTTGAAAAAGTCAACCAGCTTGGTATCGGACCTCAGGGCTTTGGCGGAAAGACCACAGCCATCGGACTGAACATTGAAACCATGCCCACTCATATTGCCGGTATGCCCTGTGCAGTCAATATCAACTGCCATGTGACACGCCATAAAACGGAGGTGATCTGATCATGGAGAGAAGACATATCACTCTTCCTCTGACCGAGGAACTGGCTAAAACCCTTCACGCAGGAGATCAGGTGCTCCTGACAGGTACCATTTATACATCCAGAGACGCAGGCCACAAGAGAATGTGCGAGGCTCTGGCAAGAGGAGAGAAGATTCCCTTTGACCCGACAGACGCGACGATCTACTATGTAGGTCCGACCCCGGCAAAACCCGGCGCAGTCATCGGTTCCGCAGGTCCGACCACCAGCGGACGAATGGACGCTTACGCCCCCACCATGATGTCTGTGGGAGCCAGAGGCATGATCGGTAAGGGAGCCCGTCTTCCAGAGGTTGTGGAAGCCATGAAGAAATACAGCGGCGTTTACTTCGGAGCCATCGGCGGAGCTGGCGCTCTCCTGGCAAAATGTATCAAAAAAGCAGAGCTTATCGCGTATGAAGATCTGGGCGCAGAGGCTCTCCGTAAGCTTTATGTGGAGGATATGCCCCTGGTAGTCATCATTGACTGTGAGGGCAACGACCTTTACAAAGAAGGAAGAGAATCCTACTTGGCAAATAAGAAATAATCGGGTAAAATAAAAAAGCCTGGCTTCCCATTCGGCGGCCAGGCTTAAAAAAAAACAAATGATAGGAGTCTTTATTATGCAACAACATCCTCATCATCATTCGTATGATCCGCTTCATCTTTTTGAGGGGGAGGACGAACAGCAGATGTCCGAGGCTTTCCGAAACAGCGCGTTTCTGGCGCTTTCCGGCGGCTTTCAGGATGCCTACACCTACAATGTCCGAAATGAGGTATTTTCCAATGCCCAGACCGGAAACGTGGTGCTCATGAGCCAGCATCTCATGGCAGGAGAGTGGATGAGCGGTTTAAGGTATCTGCTTCCGCTGATATCTTTTGCCTTAGGCGTCTGGGTAGCGGAAAAGATCCAGGGAAAATACCGGTATGCGAGGAAGCTTCACTGGCGGCAGGGTGTCCTTCTGGCAGAGATCGTTCTTCTTTTTATCGTCGGTTTCGTGCCGAGAGAACTGGATATGCTGGCCACGATCCTGGTGTCCTTTGCCTGTGCCATGCAGGTGCAGAGTTTCCGTAAGGTTCACGGCTATTCCTATGCCAGTACGATGTGTATCGGAAACCTGAGGGGCGGCACGGCAGCCATGTCCTCTTATTTCCGCGAGCACAGGCTGGAAGATCTCAGGAAAGCTTTCTATTACTTCGGCATCATTGTCCTTTTTGCAGTGGGAGCCGGTCTTGGCGGAAATCTTTCCATCCATTATGGCATCCAGATGATCTGGGTATGCTGCGCTTTCTTATTGATAAGTTTCCTCATGATGTTCTACGAAAAGATCTGAGAAGGCGAAAATTTTATAAATTGTTAAAAAAAAATCAAAAAAATTTTATTGCTTTTACGAGTTAAATATGTATAATATAAAAAGGGAAACGAGGGATTTCGTTTTCCGACAAATATTGAAAAACCTGCTTTTGTAGGTGGTCATATTACTATTAAAGAAAAGAGGTTAAATGTAAGATGGCAGAGATCAATTTAAGCAAGTATGGCATTACCGGAACCACAGAGATCGTATATAACCCCTCTTACGAGATGTTATTCGAAGAGGAGACCAAACCGGGTCTGGAAGGATATGAAAAAGGACAGGTCAGTGAGCTGGGCGCAGTAAATGTTATGACTGGCATCTACACAGGCCGTTCCCCAAAAGACAAATTTATCGTTATGGATGAGAACTCCAAAGATACCGTATGGTGGACTTCTGACGAGTACAAGAACGATAACCATCCGGCAAGCCAGGAAGCTTGGAAAGCAGTTAAGGAGATCGCACTGAAAGAACTCTCCAACAAGAAACTGTTCGTTGTAGATGCTTTCTGCGGAGCAAACAAAGATACCCGTATGGCAATCCGTTTCATCGTTGAGGTTGCTTGGCAGGCTCACTTTGTAACCAATATGTTCATCCGTCCGACAGAGGAAGAACTGAAAGACTTCGAGCCGGATTTCGTTGTTTACAACGCTTCCAAAGCAAAAGTAGAAAATTATAAAGAGCTGGGTCTTAATTCTGAGACCGCTGTTATGTTCAACATCACCAGCCGTGAGCAGGTTATCGTAAACACCTGGTACGGCGGAGAGATGAAAAAAGGTATGTTCTCCATGATGAACTACTACCTGCCGCTGAAGGGCATGGCTTCCATGCACTGCTCCGCAAACACCGATATGAACGGTGAGAACACCGCTATCTTCTTCGGTCTGTCCGGAACAGGTAAGACCACCCTTTCCACCGACCCGAAACGTCTTCTCATCGGTGATGACGAGCACGGCTGGGACGACAAGGGCGTATTCAACTACGAGGGCGGTTGCTACGCAAAAGTTATTAACCTGGATAAAGATTCCGAGCCGGATATCTACAATGCCATCAAGAGAAACGCTCTTCTTGAGAACGTAACTCTGGACGAGAACGGCAAGATCGATTTCGCTGATAAGAGCGTAACCGAGAATACCCGTGTATCTTATCCGATCAACCACATTAAGAACATCGTTCGCCCGATCTCTTCCGCACCGGCAGCTAAGAATGTAATCTTCCTGTCTGCAGATGCATTCGGTGTACTTCCGCCGGTATCTGTACTGACTCCGGAGCAGACTCAGTACTACTTCCTGTCCGGCTTCACTGCAAAACTTGCAGGAACCGAGCGTGGAATCACCGAGCCGACCCCGACCTTCTCTGCTTGCTTCGGACAGGCTTTCCTGGAGCTGCATCCGACCAAATACGCAGAAGAGCTCGTTAAGAAAATGGAGAAGAGCGGAGCAAAAGCATACCTGGTTAACACCGGATGGAATGGTACCGGCAAACGTATCTCCATCAAAGATACCCGTGGTATCATTGATGCAATCCTGAATGGAGACATCCTGAAAGCAGAGACCAAGAAGATCCCGTTCTTCAACTTCGAGGTTCCGACAGCGCTTCCGGGTGTTGATTCCCATATCCTTGACCCGAGAGATACCTACGCTGACGCTTCCGAGTGGGAGACCAAAGCTAAGGATCTGGCTGCAAGATTCGTTAAGAACTTCGCTAAATACGAAGGAAACGCAGCTGGTAAAGCTCTTGTTTCTGCTGGTCCGCAGGCTTAATGACAGATCAAACAAAATAGATGATATTTTACCGGGTGCGGAGTTTCCGCACCCGGATTTTGTTATGGCGACGAGGAAAATGCACGCACTTGTGCAAGTGAATTTGACGACCGCTAATCAGAAAGAAATTCGCGTAGCGTATCTCGTCTCTGCAATTGAGGAGGAATATGAAGAAAAAAGCGTTTCAGGCGGCTTTTCCATACACGCTGCCAATCTGTGTGGGCTTTCTCTTCCTGGGGATGTCCTACGGCTTTATGATGCGAAGCAAAGGTTTTTCCTTTCTCTATCCGTTGTTCATGAGTATGTTTATCTTTGCGGGTTCCATGGAATTTGTCACGGTAAATCTACTTCCTGCTGGCTGAGAAGAGAGGAGGGGACAAAAAATGACAATCTTACAGCAGATCATCACCATTGCGGCTGTGGTCCTGGGAGCCATGGTGACACGTTTCCTTCCTTTTATCGTTTTTCCAGAGGGAAAAGAGCCGCCGAAGGCCGTCCGTTATCTCGGAGGTAAGCTTCCCTATGCGGTCATCGGCCTTCTGGTGGTCTATTGCCTCAAAGACGCGCCGGCCAGCTCCACTCACGGTCTGCCGGAAGCCATTGCGATCCTTTTTGTGGGCCTCCTTCACAAGCGGAAAAAGAATACGCTCCTCAGCATCGCAGGAGGCACGATCCTTTATATGTTGCTGGTACAGATGGTATTTTAAGAAAACTTAAACATTAAGTGATAAAAAAACTCAACATCCTGTCTTCCATTGAAAAATAAAATGCGTTACACTGAGTTAGAAACAACTAACAAAAACCTGCACGGCCAGGAAGAGGGAGGATAAGATGTTTCTGGAAATACATGAGTTACGAAAGAGCTTTGGAGCGGGAGAAAACAGGACGGAAGTCCTGAAAGGACTGGATTTTTCTGTGGAAAAAGGCGAGATCTGCGTGCTTCTGGGACCCTCCGGTTCCGGTAAATCCACACTTCTGAATATCATCGGCGGTATTGACGAGGCCGACGGCGGCTATATCAGCATCGATGGGGAAAAGATGGAAGAGATGAAGGAGAAGGCGCTGACGGAGTACCGTCGGAGACACTTAGGGTACGTCTTCCAGATGTATAACCTGATCCCCAACCTGAATGTAAAGGAAAATATTGAGGTGGGCGCTTATTTGAGCGACAGGCCTCTGGACATCGACGAGCTGCTTCACACGCTGGGGCTCTATGAGCACCGTCATAAGCTGCCAAACCAGCTCTCCGGCGGCCAGCAGCAGCGGACCAGTATCGGCCGTGCCATCGTGAAAAATCCGGATATCCTGCTCTGCGACGAGCCCACGGGAGCTCTGGATTACCATACCTCCAAGGAGATCTTAAAGCTCATTGAGGATGTGAATCAGAAATACGGAAACACGGTCATCATGGTCACGCACAACGACGCCATCAAAAATATGGCGGACCGCGTGGTGAAGCTCCGTGACGGTCAGATCCGGAAAAACTATGTGAACGAGACAAAGATTGCCGCCGGCGATTTGGAATGGTGAGGCGGTTATGAAAAAGAAGATGAGAAATCCGCTCTGGAAGCGCCTCCCGCGAGAACTTGTGGGAGATATCGGAAAATATCTGGTGATCTTTCTTTTCATGACGGCCACAATCGGCTTCGTCTCCGGCTTTCTGGTGGCGGATGAGAGCATGCTGGAAGCCTATGACGAGAGCTTTGAGAAATACAGGATCGAGAACGGAAACTTCACGCTGGATAGTCAGGCTACGGAGGAAAAACTGGAGGAGCTGGAACAGGAAGGGGTGACGATCTACGAGAACTTCTACCTGGATGAACCGGTGGATGTGGATCTGGATGGAACCTCAGACGGCACCATGCGTATCTTCAAAAAACGGGAAGAAGTGAACCTGGTCTGCCTGATGAAGGGCACATTTCCGGAGACGGCCGACGAGATCGCCATCGACCGGATGTATGCGGACAATAACTCCCTTGCGGTGGGAGACACCATCACAGTAGGAGGAAAAGAGCTGAAAATCACAGGACTGGTGGCTCTTTCCGATTACAGTGCTCTGTTCTCCGATCCGGGAGATCTGATGTTTGACTCGGTAAAATTCGGCGTGTCCGTGCTGACACCCGAGGGCTTCGCAGCTTTCTCTGATACCCATATGAAATACTGCTATTCCTGGCTTTATGAGAAGGAACCGGCGGACGATACGGAAGAGAAAGAGATGGCCGATGATTTTCTGGAGGTTCTGGCAGCAAAGGCCGATATCAGCGGCTATCTGCCCGGATATCTGAATCAGGCCATCCGTTTCACCGGGGATGATATGGGCGGCGACAAAGCGATGGTGGAGGTTCTACTCTATATCTTGATCGCGATCATGGCCTTCGTTTTTGCCGTGACCACCAACAACACGATCCAGAAGGAAGCCGCTGTCATCGGAACCCTCCGGGCCTCCGGTTATACGAGGAGGGAGCTTCTGCTTCACTATATTTCCCTGCCGATTCTGGTGACGATCCTGGCGGCAGTGATCGGAAATATTCTGGGCTATACGGTATTCAAAGGGATTGTGGCAGACATGTATTACGGAAGCTACAGCCTTCCGACCTATGAGACCCGCTGGAATGCGGAGGCCTTTTATCTGACAACCCTTGTTCCGTTTGTGATCATGGCCATCATCAATGTGGTTCTGATCCGCGGAAAACTGAAAATTTCCCCTCTCCGTTTCCTGAGAAAGGATCTGGGAAGCACCCGGCGGAGCAAGGCTGTGCGTCTTCCGAACTTTAAATTTTTCAACCGGTTCCGCATCCGTATTCTGATTCAGAACCGGGCCAGCTATCTGACCCTTTTCATCGGCATTGTGTTTGCCAACATTCTGCTTCTTTTCGGTATGATGATGAGCCCGCTCCTTTCTCATTACCAGGAGGAGACCATCAACAACATGCTGGCAAAATACCAGTATATCTTAAGTGTTCCCGATGAACTGGATGTGGAGGAAAATTCCCTTCTGGGCATGGTGCAGAAGCTTCTGATGCCTTCCCTTGAGACGGAGAATGAAAATGCGGAAAAGTTCTGTATGGAATCTCTGAAAATGATCCCGGAAAAAGAGGGGAAAGACGGGGAAAGCATTACGATTTACGGCATCGAGCCGGACAGTAAGTATGTGGAAGCTGATTTTTCAGGCCTTTCGGAAAAAGGTGTGCTCTTAAGTGACGGTTTCCAGCAGAAATATGGCATTAAAACCGGCGACACGATCTCGCTGAAGGAACCCTATGGAAGCAAGACCTATGAGTTTCAGGTGGGTGGTTTCTATGATTATCCGGGCGCGTTGGCTTTCTTTATGCCGGCTGAGAATTTCCGGAGGCTTTTCGGTAAGAAAGAGGCCTACTTTAACGGGTACTTCTCTGATGAGGAACTGACAGACCTCGACGATGATTATGTGACCACCACGATCACTCAGGATGATCTGACGAAGGTTTCCCGCCAGCTGGATGTTTCCATGGGAGAGATGTTCCAGCTCTTCAACGTGTTCTCGCTGATCCTCTTTGCCCTGCTGATTTACCTGCTGACCAAGCTCATCATCGAGAAAAATGCCTCCTCGATCTCCATGGTCAAAATCCTGGGCTACAAAAACAGGGAGATCGTGAGCCTTTACCTGGTGAGCACCACCTGGGTTGTGATCTTTTCCGTGCTTGCGAGCTTCTTCTTCGCCACAGAGCTCATCAAAGATATATATATATTTATGATGTCAGAGTACAGCGGCTGGCTGACCCTCTACATCGAGCCGAGTATTTATGGAAAAATGTTTGCGCTTGGCATGCTGGTCTACGCTCTCGTGGCCGTCCTGCAGTTCCGGAGCATCAAGAAGATTCCGATGGATGAAGCACTGAAGAATGTGGAATGAATTGCAAAATAAAAGTTGACAAATCAAACAGATAAGTCTATAATATACATAACAAGGGAGCTGGAAGGTGACTGCATCTCACCTAATCCGGCGTTAATAGTTAAAAAATAGCCGTTGATCTCGCTACAGATTAGGACGGCTATTTTTTATGTGCGTATGTAAGTATGGCTAAGGGTTAAGCGGATATTCGAAATCCGCTTCGCTACTTGCTCATAACCAAATAACTGCAGAACAGTTATTTGGTTAAATTAGCGATGATTAAAATAATCATAAGTGTCTCGTAATCGCTCATAAACTTCACCTCCTCCATAAGGTGTCCGGATTAGGTAAAGAGCACGTCCCCCAGCTCCCTGGGTAAATGTATTATTTTGAATATGCAATGTAAAATTTTGTGTTTATAATATCATACAGGATAAAAATAATCAATGGATTTTTGGGGAAGAAGGATAGACTTTTGCTGTAAAAAGCAAGTAGTATATGATAGAATATATCTGTTATGATAGATCGAAAAAAGCAACAGGAGGATAAATTATGAGACAGATCACACTTGGAAGCACAGGGATCACGGTGCCCCAGAACGCTTTTGGCGCGCTGCCAATCCAGCGGGTAAGTACGGAAATGGCAGTGAAGCTGCTCCGCCGGGCCTATGAGGGGGGCATGCGTTTCTTTGACACGGCGAGAGCCTACAGCGACAGCGAAGTGAAAGTGGGCGAGGCCTTCGACGGCATGAGGGAAAAAGTTTTTATCGCCACGAAGACCGGCGCAAAGACACCGGAAGAGGTACGGGCCCAGGTAGAAACTTCCCTGAAAAATCTTCGGACAGACTACATCGATATCTATCAGTTCCACTGTGCGGATCAGTGCTATCGCCCGGGGGACGGCACGGGAATGTATGAGTGCATGGAAGAGCTGAAAAAAGAAGGAAAAATCCGCCACATCGGCATCACGGCCCATAAGCTCTACATCGCCGAGGAGGCTGTGGAGTCAGGTCTTTACGAGACCCTGCAGTACCCCTTCAGCTACCTTTCTTCTGAGAAAGAGATCGCCCTTGTGAAAAAATGCAAAGAGGCAAACATGGGCTTTATCGCGATGAAAGGACTGGCAGGAGGCCTCATCAACCGTTCCGAGGCAGCCATGGCTTTCATGTCCCAGTTTGACAATGCCCTTCCGATCTGGGGCATCCAGAAAGAAAAAGAACTGGAAGAGTGGCTGAGTTATATGGCTGAGACACCGACCATGAATGAAGAGCTGACCGCTTATATCGAGAAAGAGCAGAAAGAGCTCACCGGCGAGTTCTGCCGCGGCTGCGGTTACTGCATGCCCTGCCCCGCAGGCATCATGATTAACCAGTGCGCGAGAATGTCTCTGATGCTGAGAAGAGCACCTTCCAAGGCCTGGCTGACACCCCAGATGCAGGCAGAGATGAAGAAGATCGAAGTCTGTCTTCACTGCAACCAGTGTATGAAAAAATGTCCCTACGAGCTCAATACACCGGAGCTTCTGAAGAAAAACTATGAAGATTACAAGAAAGTGCTGGCCGGAGAAGTGAAGGTCCAGTAAAGATACGGAGGAGATTATGAGTCTGGCAGTTGTAACTTTAAAAAAAGGCGAAGGCCGCACCCTGAAAGCGGGCGGAGCCTGGGTTTTTGACAACGAGATCGCAAACATTCTCGGTTCCTATGAAAACGGAGATATCGTTCTGGTGCATGATTTTGACGGTTATCCCATGGGACGCGGCTTTATCAATGAACATTCCAAAATCCGGATTCGTATGATGACCCGTCATCAGGACCAGGAGATCGACGAGGCTTTTTTACGGATGCGGGTAAAAGACGCCTGGGAATATCGGAAAAAGACCGTGGACACTTCAAGCTGCCGCCTGATTTTCGGTGAGGCAGATTTCCTGCCGGGATTTGTGGTGGACAAGTTTTCCGATGTGATCGTGGTTCAGTCCCTGGCGTTGGGTATTGACCGGATGAAAGAGAACCTGGTGCGCCTCATCAAGGAAGTGCTGGCGGAGGACGGCGTGATCATCCGCGGCGTCTACGAGCGAAGCGATGCCAAAGAGCGCGAAAAAGAAGGTATGGAGAAGCGAAAAGGTTTCATCGGACCGGAGTTTGACACCGAGGTGGAGATTGTGGAAAACGGCGTCCGCTACGAGGTGGATGTCAAAGACGGCCAGAAGACCGGCTTCTTCCTGGATCAGAAATACAACCGTCTGGCTATCCAGCGCCTGGCGAAAGACGCGAAGGTGCTGGACTGCTTTACCCATACCGGTTCCTTTGCCCTGAATGCAGGCCTTGCCGGGGCAAAAGAGGTGCTGGGCGTGGATGCTTCCGAGCTGGGCGTTCATCAGGCGGAGAAAAACGCGGCCCTTAACGGCCTTTCCGATAAGGTGAAATTCCTCTGTGCCGATGTGTTTGACCTGCTTCCGAAGCTGGAGGCCGAGGGCGAGAAGTACGATCTGGTGATCCTGGATCCGCCCGCCTTCACGAAGTCCAGAAGCTCCGTGAAAAACGCCATCAAGGGCTACCGTGAGATCAATCTGCGCGGCATGAAGCTGGTAAAGGATGGCGGTTATCTGGCTACATGTTCCTGCTCTCACTTTATGAGCTATGAGCTCTTTACGGAGATGCTCCGTCAGGCGGCAAAAAGTGTCCATGTGCGTCTCCGCCAGGTGGAATATCGTACCCAGGCACCGGATCATCCCATCCTCTGGGCTGCGGATGAATCCTATTATTTAAAATTTTATATCTTCCAGGTGGTGCATGAGAAATAAGAACCATGTGGATCAATTCACCATCGTGGGATTTGATAAGAAGAACAGTTCGAACATAGGTATCGGCTGTTCTTTTTTTTCGAGCGTTAAAAGGGTGATGTTTTTCTTGTGTACAGTGGAACATGAGAGTATAATAAAATCAATATTTTTTCATAAATATAAAGAGATGATCAGCAAAGCAGGCGAAAGTCTGTGACGCAAAGCTACAGGGCCTGTAAAATGGCAGCCAGTTGCATGAAAGGATATGCACTGTCTGTTTGGCAGTGTTTTTTTATGGTAGAATGCTCGAATAAGTAATACAGAAGTATTTACTTCATTTGTACAGGCAGACAATTCTGCACGTTCCAATTATAGAGGGACAGGTCTTGGAATGGCAATCGTAAAAAATATGTGGATCTGATGGGCGGCAGCATTGAGGTGGAAAGCCAACCTGGAAAAGGAACCGTATTTACGGTTATGCTGATATATAAAAAGGCTTTTGATGCAGGCATGGATGGACACATTGCAAAACCGATTGATATCGAAAAGCTGGAAGAGGTCATTCTTTCTGTATTGAATAAACAGGAAACCTCACAGATCAGGAAGAACAACAGCAGGAATGGATCATAAGAGGGAATGAATGAACAGAAAGACAGAAAAACGGATAAGAAAAACAGACAGGAAAAAAAGATTCTATTTGAGCATTTTAGCATTTGTCATGCTGCTTTTTGTACCGGTTTTTGTTTATGCGTCGGAAATAAAAAGTGACGGGAAAACAACTCAGGCAATGGAGGAAGAAAATAAAACCGTGAGAGTCGGGTATTTCCCATATGCCAATTTTCAGGAAGGTGGTTTCGGGGAACATAAGCAGGGAGCCGGCTATGAGTATCTCCAGAAATTTCCTACATAACCGGCTGGAAGTATGAATATGTCTATGCTTCCTTTAAAGAGTGTCTGGATATGCTGGCAGATGGAGAAATCCCCCTGCTTATAGCAGAACAGGTACGGACGGAAGAGAATGAAAAGTTAAGGAAAGATATGGATTTACATGGCCTGCATGTTCTTTTGGCAGAGGACAATGATTTAAATGCAGAGATAGCGATCGCCCTATTGGAAGAAAAAGGGATGATTGTAACCAGGGCTGCCGATGGGAAAGCTGCCCTGACACAGTTTTGTAATACAGCTCCGGGGACGTTTGACCTGATTTTGATGGATATTATGATGCCGGAAATGAATGGGTATGAAACGACAAAAGCAATCAGAAATCTGCCGGACCGTCCGGATGGAAAAGAGATCCCCATTATTGCAATGACAGCAAATGCATTTACAGAGGATGTACAGGCCGCTTTGAATGCCGGAATGGATGACCATGTGGTGAAGCCGGTTGATATGAGTATTTTAATATCTGCCATCACAAAATATATCGGACGATGATTTTTTTGTTGTGCATAGTGGAGTGTGGAAGTATAATGAAATCGGTTTTTGGATAACCGTTCAGAACATCAGCGAATGAAGCGAGAGCGCATTGCGCAGACCTGTGGCCTGTTGTTTTGAACGGCCTGAACAGTTACCATTTACAGAAATATTAAACAGCAGCAGGAATGGAAGGAAAATGAAAGGAAAAAGAATGATCGCAGGCATTCTGCTTGCAGGAATTTTAGCTGGCACCCTGACAGGATGCAAAAACACGGATGTCAGTAAAAAAGAAACAGAAAAGCCTGTCATTACGCTCGGCAGCGACAGCTATCCCCCATACAATTATCTGAATGAGGATGGCATATCGACGGGCATAGACGTAGAACTGGCCACAGAAGCTTTCAGAAGAATGGGCTATCAGGTGGACGTTGTCCAGATCAACTGGGAGAAGAAAAAAGAACTGGTGGAGAGCGGAGAGATCGATTGTATCATGGGCTGTTTTTCCATGGAAGGGCGCCTTGACGATTACCGCTGGGCCGGACCGTACATAGCAAGCCGCCAGGTAGTAGCCGTAAATGAGAACAGTGATATTTATAAGCTGAGTGACCTGGAGGGAAAGAACCTTGCCGTCCAGTCCACAACCAAACCGGAAGGCATCTTTCTGAAGCGGACGGATGAAAGGATTCCCAAACTTGGCAATCTGATCAGTCTTGGACACAGGGAACTGATCTATACGTTTCTGGGGAAAGGATATGTGGATGCAGCTGCCGCGCATGAGGAATCTGTTGTCCAGTATATGAAGGATTATGATACAAGCTTCCGTATCCTGGAAGAACCTCTGATGATCGTTGGGATAGGAGTTGCTTTTGCAAAAGAGGATGACAGAGGAATCTGTGAGCAGATGGATCAGACCCTGGAAGAAATGCGTCAGGATGGCACCTCCCTGAAAATCATTGAAAAATATCTGGATGATCCCCAGAAGTATCTGGAGGTGGATGATCTTGGCTATTAAGAGAAAAACAAAAGAAAAACGGATCCAGGTGGTCGGTGGTCTGCTTGGGATCCTTGTGGCTGCAGTCTCTCTGTTTTATTTTTTCCATACGGAAAAGGCGGAAGCAGAGAAACGGATGGTGGAGATTGTAAACTATGTCAAAGTGCAGTGCTCCACTTACACCCATTATAATGAATCTTCGGAATCCAAAAGTCTCCTCCGTGCGATTGAAAGTGCCAGACAGATGAGTACAAATATTAAGATGGAAACAGAAAACGGCGGTCAGCTGAGCCGGGAGTTCCTGAAAGAAAATCTGCAGACTCTATGGGTGGACGGTATCCTTGTACTGGATACCGAAGGAAAGACGGACTGTGAATACAGTATGGATGAATCCCTGACCAGTGAGATCACGGAGTATCTGCAAAAAGACATCATCATGGATTTTACCGGATATGAAGAAAGAAGCTATTCGGAACGGTTTACCAGAGAAGACGGTTCACAAATCGACATTGCAGCCTGTGCCAGAAAAGATGCACCGGGTATCGTAGCGATCTACTATTACACATCTCCCGAATTTGCCAGAAACTATACCCTGACGATACAGGGGCTTTTAAAGGGTTACAATATCCAGAAAGACGGAACGATTATTGTTGCAGACAATGGGATCATTGTTGCCAGCAATGATGAGAAACTGCTGAGGCAGGATACAGCCGGCAACGAGGTCATTCAAGCAATGAAAAAGCATACAGACAGTCAGCACATTTATCATTTGAAGAATGAAGGAACCGGATGCTACGGGATCATGCTGAAGCAGCGTGATTATTATATCTATGCGTATCTTCCGAATACGGAAGTATTCTATAACCTTCCATTAAGCGTGGCAGGTGTCATTTCTCTTTATGTGCTGATATTCGGTATATTCTGGTTCTGTATATCCAGAACCAATCTGGAACATCAGAAGCAGGAACTGGAAAAAGAGGAAAAATATAAAGCAGAACTTCTGATAGCGGCAAAAAAAGCAGAAGCAGCCAACGAGGCAAAAACCGAGTTCCTTCAACGGATGAGCCATGATATCCGGACTCCGATCAATGGGATCTGCGGCATGCTCGATGTGGCAGACCATTATGCAGACGATATGGAGAAACAGATGGAATGCAGGGCAAAGATCAAAGAGGCATCCTATCTGTTACTGGAACTGGTAAACGAAGTCCTGGATATGAGTAAACTGGAGTCGGATGAAGTGATCCTGGAAGAAATTCCGTTTAATCTGAACTGCATTTCCAAAGAAGTGTTTGTTGTGATCGAACAGATTGCCGCAGAACAGAATATCCGGATCGTGTGGGAGAAAAAAGAAATCATACACCGGGATCTGATCGGAAGCCCGGGGCATGTGAAACGGGTGATGATGAATATCTTGTCGAATGCGGTGAAATATAACAGAGCAAACGGACAGATCTATATCAGCTGCAGGGAAATTCCATCCGAACAGCCGGGAATGACGACAATGGAATTTGTCTGCCGGGATACCGGGATCGGGATGACAGAAGAGTTTCAGAAACATATTTTTGAACCATTTGCACAGGAAGATGCCGGAAGCCGCACAAAATTTGCCGGAACAGGACTGGGAATGGCGATTTCAAAGAATCTGGTCGAGAAAATGGGTGGAACGATCACCTTTGAAAGTAAAGAAGGTACAGGGACTACCTTTGTGATCCGTGTCCCGTTCCGGATCGATACAGACAGGAGCGGCAGACCGGAAACCGGAGAAAAAACAGAAGTTTCTATCCGGGGACTGCATATTCTTCTGGCAGAAGATAATGAGCTGAATATGGAAATCGCAGAATTTCTGCTCCAGAATGAGGGAGCTGTCGTGACCAAAGCATGGAATGGCCAGGAAGCAGTTGAGATATTCGAAAAAAGCGGATCTGGTGAGTTTGATGTCATTCTTATGGATATCATGATGCCGGTCATGAATGGGTATGAAGCTGCAAAGCGGATCCGTTCTCTGGACAGAGAAGATGCACAGGTAATTCCGATCATTGCAATGACAGCAAATGCGTTCGTGGAGGACAGAATGAAGGCAAAAGAAGCAGGAATGAATGAGCATATTGGAAAACCGGTTGATGGAAAATTATTGGTAAAGGTCATTCATGAACTGGTGGAATAGAAGGAAACAATTTCGGAAGGGAGATTGTAATGAAAGAGAAAAAATGGCACAGAGTTTTGGCGGTATTTTTCGTGATGGTGACGGTCCTGTCACTTCTGTCAGGCTGTGGCGGGAAGAGCGCGGAAAAAGAAGATGCCGAAACGATCACGGTGTATTTATGGAGTACAAGCCTGTATGACAAATATGCACCATACATCCAGGAACAGCTTCCGGATATCAATGTGGAATTTGTAGTAGGCAATAATGATCTGGATTTCTACCGGTTTCTGAATGAAAACGGAGGGCTGCCGGATATCATAACCTGCTGCAGGTTTTCCCTGCATGATGCCAGTCCGCTGAAAGACAGCCTGATGGATCTTTCCACAACCAATGCGGCCGGTGCTGTCTATGATACTTACCTCAACAATTTTAAGAACGAGGATGGCAGCGTAAACTGGCTTCCGGTGTGTGCGGATGCTCATGGATTTATAGTGAACAAGGATCTTTTTGAAAAGTATGAGATTCCTCTGCCGACCGACTATGAAAGCTTTGTTTCTGCCTGCCAGGCGTTTGAAAAAGTGGGGATCCGTGGCTATACCGCAGACTATTATTATGATTATACCTGTATGGAAACCCTGCAGGGGTTATCTGCGTCAGAACTGTCTTCTGTAGACGGACGCAAGTGGCGCACGACTTACAGTGACCCGGATCATACAAAGAGAGAAGGTCTGGACAGTAACGTCTGGCCGGAAGCTTTTGAACGTATGGAGCAGTTTATCCAGGATACCGGCCTGAGCCGGAACGATCTGGATCTGAATTATGATGATGTGGTTGAGATGTACGGAAGTGGTAAGCTTGCTATGTACTTCGGCAGTTCTTTCAGTGTAAAAATGTTTCAGGATCAGGGCATCAACACAACCTTTCTGCCATTCTTCCAGGAGAACGGTGAAAAGTGGCTGATGACTACGCCATATTTTCAGGTGGCCTTAAACCGTGACCTGGCACAGGATGAGACACGCCGGAAGAAAGCAATGAAGGTGCTGGACACCATGCTTTCAGAGGATGCACAGAGCCGGATCATTTCTGACGGGCAGGATCTGTTGAGTTACAGCCAGGATGTGGATCTTAAGCTTACGGAATATCTGAAAGATGTGAAACCGGTGATCGAAGAAAACCATATGTATATACGCATTGCATCAAATGATTTTTTCTCTGTTTCCAGGGATGTGGTTTCCAGGATGATCTCAGGAGAATACGATGCAGCGCAGGCTTACCAGTCATTTAACACGCAGCTTCTTGAGGAAGAAGCTACTTCTGAGAATATCGTATTGGATTCACAGAAGTCCTATTCCAACCGCTTCCATAGCAGTGGAGGCAATGCAGCTTATTCGGTTATGGCAAATACGCTGCGCAGCATTTACGGGTCGGATGTGCTGATCGCAACCGGAAACAGCTTTACGGGAAATGTGCTGAAGGCCGGTTATACGGAAAAACAGGCGGGTAATATGATCATGCCAAACAGTCTTTCCGCTTACATCAGCAAGATGAGCGGGGCGGAACTGAAGGAGACGGTCAGAAACTTTGTGGAAGGCTACCAGGGAGGCTTCATCCCCTTTAATCGTGGTTCTCTGCCTGTAGTCAGTGGCATTTCTGTGGAGATTAAGGAAACAGAGGATGGTTATATATTAAAGAAAGTCAAAAAAGATGGAAAAACTGTTCAGGACAAAGATACTTTTACAGTAACCTGCCTGGCGATACCAAAACACATGGAAGCCTATCCGGCAGATGATACTGTGGTATTTGATGGAGCGGATACCACCGTAAAAAATACCTGGACAGGATATGTTTCAGATGGTGATGCCGTTCTTGCAGAGCCTGAAGACTATATAACTCTGAGGTGAGAAGAATGGACAGTAAAAAGCATAATGCAAAAAGAAAGAAGCGTGTTGTGAGGAAACGGGTAAGGATAGCTGTCTTTATTGCTTTCTTCATTGGAATTATTTTGTCTGTTTTCCAATATTTCAGATTTGTGTCGAAAACGGTTTATGAAGAAAGTGTTTCTCATCTGACGGAGATTTTTCACCAGTCTGATCATATGTTAAAGGAACTGACAGATAAGAACCTGACTTATCTTCATATGTGGGGAGAGTATCTAAAGAGCACTTCCGGTGAAAGCGAAATCCGTGATTATATAGAGAAAGCACAGGAAGATGCAGGTTTTTTAAATTTCTATTTTCTGTCAGCCGATGGCAACTATAAGATGGTGACAGGGGAAAACGGGTATCTCGGGTTACAGGAAAATATGGAAGAAGAGATCCGGCAGGGGAATGATGTGATCACAAATGTAGCGGTTCCCGGAAAATCCCAGATGCTTGTTTTTGCCACTCCAAGGGCTCATGGAAGCTATCAGGGCTTTGAATATGATGCGATCGCGATCGCCTATGAGAACTCTGATATCATAAAGGTACTGGATATCTCTGTTTTCAATGGAAATGCCCAGAGTTATGTTGTTCATCCGGACGGCCGTGTTGTGGTCGATCATTCTTCTGAGTCATGGGGGAAGGTATATAATTTCTTTGGCATTCTGAGAGAGCATTCCAATATGTCTGAAGAAGAGATCCTTTCCATTTCGGAGAAGTTTAATGCCGGACATACCGATGCGATGCTGGTAAATCTGGATGGAAGAAACTATTATCTGGTCTATGAAAAATCAGATATTCAGGACTGGATATTCTTAGGGCTTGTAAAGGCGGATATCGTCAATGCCAGTATGAACCGCCTGCAGCTTAGCACGATGCTCCTTGCCAGTGTGGTCGTGCTCTGTATCGCCGCCTTCCTGATCAGCCTGATCATTCAAAAAAGCAGGATAAACCTTAAGAAAAAGGATAGCGAGATCCTGTATCGGGATGAGCTGTTTCAAAAGCTGTCGATGAATGTGGATGATGTTTTCCTGATGCTGGATGCCAGAACCTATCAGACAGATTACGTCAGTCCGAATGTGGAAAAACTGCTTGGTATTACAGTAGAACAGATCCGGAAAGATATTTGTGTTCTGGAAAAACTGAATCCCGGTGACTCTGAAGATCCGGAGAAGAATTATCTGGAGGGGATCCGGGTAGATGAACAGCAGGAATGGGATTTTGAATATGTTCACCAGAAAACCGGGGAACAACGATGGTTTCATAACATTGCCATGGGCAGTGAAGTAAACGGAAAAAAGAAATACATCCTGGTTCTGTCGGATCGTACCTCTGACAAAAAAATGAATCAGGCACTTTCCGAGGCAGTTCATGCTGCGGAGACAGCAAACCGGGCAAAGAGTACCTTCCTTTCCAACATGTCTCATGATATCCGGACGCCAATGAATGCGATCATCGGCTTTACGACACTGGCTGTAAGCAATATTGATGATATAAAAAAGGTACGGGATTATCTGGGTAAGATCCTTTCGTCCAGTAATCATCTGCTCTCACTGATCAACGATATCCTGGACATGAGCCGTATTGAAAGTGGAAAGATCAATCTGGAAGAAACGGAGGTCAGTCTGTCGGATGTGCTTCATGATCTGAAGACGATCGTCAGTGGACAGATTCATGCGAAGCAGCTGGAGCTTTATATAGATGCCATGGATGTGACGAATGAGGATGTCTATTGTGATAAGACGCGGCTGAACCAGGTGCTGCTGAATCTTTTGTCCAATGCGGTCAAGTTTACTCCGGCAGGAGGAACGGTTTCTGTCCGGCTGAAACAGTATCCGGGTACAAAGAGCGGCTGTGAACGGTATGAGATCCGGGTAAAGGATAACGGAATCGGCATGAGTCCGGAATTTGTACAGAAGATCTTTTCTCCTTTTGAACGGGAGCGGACTTCCACTGTCAGCAGGACCCAGGGGACAGGGCTTGGCATGGCCATTACCAAGAACATCGTGGATATGATGGGCGGAACCATTGAAGTTCAGACGGAACAGGGCAAAGGCACCGAATTTATTGTCCGTCTGCCGTTCCGCGTCCAGCCTGAGAACCATCGTGTAGAGAAGATCGCAGAGCTGGAAGGCCTTAAGGCACTGGTGGTAGACGATGATTTCAATACCTGTGACAGTGTGACGAAGATGCTCGTAAAGGTCGGAATGCGTTCCGAATGGACACTTTCCGGTAAAGAGGCTGTTCTCCGTGCACGGCAGTCGATGGAACTCGGGGATGCCTTTCATGCGTATATCATCGACTGGCGTCTGCCGGATATGAATGGTATTGAAGTCACCCGTCAGATCCGCAGTCTTGGCGACGATACACCGATCATTATCCTGACTGCTTATGACTGGTCAGATATCGAAGTGGAAGCCAGAGCAGCAGGGGTAACTGCATTTTGCGCAAAACCTCTGTTTATGTCAGATATCAGAGAGACTTTGATGGCTGCTATCGGTCAGAAACAGGCCGAGGCAGAGCATCCGATCCTTCCGGCGGCAGGCTCGGATTTCAGAGGAAGGCATATATTGCTTGTGGAAGACAATGAGCTGAACAGTGAAATAGCAGTGGAGATCCTGAATGAATACGGCTTTCTGGTTGATACCGCAGAAAATGGAGCAGAGGCAGTGGAGAAGGTTCAGCATTCGAAACCGGGCGATTATGATCTGGTACTGATGGATGTGCAGATGCCGGTCATGAACGGATACGAAGCCACAAAGCAGATTCGTGCACTGGAGAATCCGGCTCTGGCGGGAATCACCATCCTTGCCATGACTGCCAATGCTTTTGACGAAGACAGAAAGAAAGCGCTGGAATGTGGTATGGATGGATTTTTATCCAAGCCGATCATTATGGAAGAACTGATCGGTACCTTACAGAAGAATCTGGAACATGGGACAGGAACATCAGAAAAACCACGCGGATAAGGGAAACAGAAAAAGGAACAAAAGGCAGAAACTACTGATTCGAACAGCAATGGAAATGATTCTGAGAAGTTGTGGAGAAAAGAACAATGTACAAAATTAGAGAAAGATCAGCCGTATTATGTATAGCGATATTCATGGTTTTGGGAATGTGGGGGATGTTATCAGCACACTGCCTGGCTGTTGAAACAAATAACGATGAAACACAGCCGCAGACCATCCGTATCGGTTCCTTTGAGGATACTTTCGATTATGTTGATCAAAACGGTGTCAGACGAGGCTATGGCTACGAACTTTTACAGGCTTTGGCAGGTTATACCGGATGGAAATTCGAGTATGTGAAATGTGACTGGTCCAACTGTTTTGATAAGCTTGAAAATGGCGAGATCGATATCATGGGTGATGTCTCTTACACCGATGAACGTGCGGAAAAGATGCTTTTTTCAGAGGAACCGATGGGTGAGGAAAAATATATTCTTTATGCGGATTTGTCAAATATGGACATTGAGATATCGGATTTCGAGTTCCTGGACGGGAAACGTGTAGGCGTGCTCTTAGGTACAGAGCCTGAAATCATGCTGACAGAGTGGGAAAACAGGAATGGGATACAGACAGAGCATGTAAATGTGTATAATAATGATGATGTCGAAAAGAAATTAGCAAATCATGAGATCGATGCTTTTGTATCTCTGGAGGAATCCTTCTGGTCTGAACAGGGAATCTCATCCGTTACCACGATTGGCAAATCAGGCATCTATTTTGCGATAAATAAAGAGCGCAGTGATATCAAGGAGGAGTTGGATCATGCGATGCGCCAGTTGGATCAGGACAGTCCTTTTTTCAAGGCAGATCTGTATAAGAAGTATTTTACACTTGATTACAAGCAGAGTCTTACTGGCAAAGAAAAGTCCTGGGTAGAGGAGCATGGTGGTATCCGGATCGGATTTTTGGACAATGATCCGGCAATCTTTTCCATGAGTGAAGAGACGGGAGAACTTACCGGTATGCTGGCAGAATATTTTTCCTATGCCAAAGACTGTCTGGGGAATCAGATACTGGAATTTCATGTGCAGGCATATGATGATTATGACGAAATGCTTCAGACTTTGCAGGATCGTGAAATTGACATGATTTTTTATGTCGGCAGAAATCCTAATCTTGCAGAAAAGAATGGCTATGCACTTACCAATACAGCCTGGACCTACAGCCTGATGGCGGTAACAGATGAAGAATATTTCAATGAGGACGAGGTGTATAGCGTAGCTGTGCCAAAGGAAAAAGAAGCCTTAAAACAGCATATTGCGTTCAGTTATCCCCAATGGAAGCTGGTAGATTATGAATCATTTGCGGATGCGGCAGATATGATCCTGAATGGAGAAGCAGACTGTTTTCTCATGGGAACCAGCCAGGCACTGAAATATGATAACAAACGAAATTTCAAAAGTGTACCACTTACAAAAACAATGGAAGCATGCTTTGCCGTCAAAGGCGGAGAGACCACTTTTTTATCGATACTGAATAAAACCTTAAAGGCCATGCCGTCTGATATGCTTACCAGTGCACTTGCTATCTATGACAGTACGGCAGATAAGGTGACACTTTCAGACTTTGTAAAAGACAATCTGGCTGTTGTTTTTGTCACTGCGGGATTATCTATGATCAGCATCCTTGGCATGATCCTTATACTTTTAAGAAAGGCAAGAAAAGCAGAAGCTGCCGCAAAGCTTGCAGCGAATGATACACAAAAGCTCAATGACAAGCTGGAGATCGCTTTGAAAAAAGCAGAGGATGCCAGTCTCGCAAAGACCCGTTTCCTTAACAATATGTCGCATGACATCCGTACTCCCATGAATGTGATCCTGGGCTATGCACAGCTTATGGAGGATGAACTGAAAGGAAAAGAGCTGCCGGAAGCTTCTGAACATCTGAAGAAGCTGCAGCAGGCTGGAAACCTTCTTCTGTCGATCATAAACAATGTGCTTGACATGGCCCGGATCGAGAGTGGAAGGATGGAGATTGATGAGAACTGTACCCGGATCGAGGATATCCGGCAGACTTTGTTTGAAATATTTGAGGATGAAGCAAAGAAAAAGAAGATTGCACTTCGTTGCACGGTAAACGTAGAGCATGAGCATATACTGACAGATATTACCAAGGTAAAGGAAATATTTGTCAATATCCTGAGCAATGCTATAAAATACACTCCGACCGGTGGCTCTGTTATGGTAAACATAGAGGAATTACCCTGCGATGAGCCGGGATACATGAGCGTGAGGACCAGGGTGAGCGATACCGGGATCGGTATGAGTCAGGATTATCAGACAAAGATTTTCGAAGCCTTCACACGTGAGCAGAATACCACAAAGAGCAAGATCGCAGGAACCGGACTGGGCATGTCGATCGTCAGGAAATATGTGGATCTGCTTGGCGGAACCATAGAGGTAGAGAGTGAGCCCGGGAAGGGCAGCACCTTTACTGTCACACTGAAACACAGGATAGCGGATGAAAGCTATTATGTAAAAAAGCACATGGAAGAGTCTGGAACAGGCAGAGAAATCCTTGAAGGCAGGAAGATCCTTCTGGCAGAAGACAATGATCTGAATGCAGAGATCGCGGAAGCAATCCTTGGGCGTGCCGGCATTGAAACAGAACGTGTGGAGGATGGCCTTCAGTGTGTAAAACGGATAACGGAAATGCCGGCGGGAACATATGATATGATCCTCATGGATATCCAGATGCCCCAGATGGACGGTTATAAGGCAACACGGGTGATCAGAGACCTGCCAGATCCGGAGAAGGCCGGCATACCGATCGTTGCCATGACGGCAAATGCATTTGAAGAAGATAAGAGAGAGGCTGCTGCAGCCGGAATGAATGCCCACATAGCAAAGCCGATCCAGGTCGAACAGCTGCTCTCGACATTAGCGGAAATCATAAGGCAACAGGAATAAGGTCAAAGCCAAACCACCGGTTTAGCAGGTGGTTTGGCTTTTTTACTTTATAGGAAAGACCGCCTTCGGTGCTCTCTTGAATTGAAGTTCTTCCTCGCTCATGCGGCGAATGTCCCTGGAAGACATTCCTTCTGGTGGGTTATCCATGTATTTTTTGCGTAGTTTCTCGATATCTGGTTTCATGGCGTTTTTCTTTTGAAACTGCCAGGTAAAGATTTAAAAAAACAGGCGGAAACTTGCCGATCCTCTGTCGGATCAACGCAAGTGATGAGGTTGAGGGAGAACAAAGCGTACAAGACGCAGCAGCAGTAGCTGCATACCTGGAACAGGAATACGGTGTAAATGCTCTCCATGTAACCCGTGTGGTACACCTCCACGATGAATTTATGTGGGCGCCTGGCCTGGTCCATGGCGGTTTTAACGGGGATCTTGTAACAGAGATCAAACGTGCAGTTTCTGTTCCGGTGATCGCAGTTGGCCGTTTCACAGAGCCGCAGTACGCAGAACTTCTGGTAAAACAGGGACGGGCAGATCTGATCGCCTTTGGCCGTCAGAGTATTGCAGATCCGGATCTTCCAAATAAAGCACTCAATGGGCAGTTGGAAAGTCTGGCTCCCTTGATGAAATAATAATGAAAAAAGCTTCTCTTTTGGATATCATAATATCTGAAGGGAAGCTTTTTATATGACAAGATATGTATCATAATTGACAGAAGAAATAAGTCGAATTAAAATGAAAGATAAGATATGTTCCGCAGAGTATCTGCCGGAGCGGGAGTTGTCATAAAACCGTAACGGTTGTGACGCGTACCAAGAGAAGAAAGGATGGAAATTAAAAATGGATTTGAGAGAGCAGATGAACGGGATCCAGCACGTTGGAGTTCCAACAAATGATATGGAAACCACTGTTAAATTTTATGAAGCACTTGGATTCGAGGTGGCATTTCAGACGGTAAACGAAGCTGCCAATGAGAAGGTCACTTTTCTAAAACTGGGCAATCTTGTGATCGAGGCATATGAAAATAAGGCCGCAAAGCTGGAATCCGGTGCGATCGATCATGTAGCCATTGATGTGAAAAATATTGAGAAAGTGCATGAGATGGTTACTGCCGCAGGCCTGAACACCACCAGGGATGAGATCCATTTCCTGCCGTTCTGGGAGAATGGAGTAAAGTTCTTTACCATTGAAGGTCCGAATAAAGAAAAGGTCGAGTTCAGCCAGCATCTGTAGAGAAAATGCGCCTGTTGAATGTTCTGAAAAATGGTGTAAAATAAAAGAAGGTGAAAACTTGAAGAACGAGCTTTATCAAAGCTGTACGCTTTGTCCGAGAGAGTGTCATGCAGACCGCCTTTCCGGAAAAAAAGGAGCCTGCGGGGAAAATTCCGTGCTCCGTGTGGGAAGGGCAGCACTCCATATGTGGGAAGAACCCTGTATTTCCGGAACCAGAGGCTCCGGGACGGTATTTTTTTCCGGCTGTTCTCTGGGCTGCATTTTCTGTCAGAACCGGGAACTTTCTTATGGCGGTCTTGGAAAAGAGATCAGCGAAGAACGGCTTGCAGAGATTTTTCTGGAACTTCAGGAAAAAGGGGCGGCCAATATCAACCTGGTGACGGGAGAGCATTTTGTTCCCGGGATCCTGGAGGGGCTGACACTTGCAAAAGAACAGGGACTGACACTTCCGGTAGTCTATAATTCCAGCGGCTATGAAAAGCCGGAAACGATCCGTCTTCTGAAGGGTTCCGTAGATATCTGGCTTCCGGATTTTAAATACTGGGATGATGAACTGGGACTTCGTTTTTCCGGAGTACCGGATTACCGGGAACGGGCAATGAAGGCCATTGACGAGATGGTCTGTCAGACAGGGGCGTGCGTGTTTGATGAGGAAGGCTATCTCAGGAAAGGGGTCGTTGTCCGTCATCTTCTCTTGCCCGGGCATGTGAAAAATTCCAGAGAAGTGCTTCGTTATCTTCATGACACCTATGGAAACCGGATCTATATCAGCATTATGAGCCAGTATACGCCGCTTTCGAAGGACCTGCCCTTTGAGGAACTTAACCGGAAAGTGACCAGGCGGGAGTATGAGCGGCTTTTGGATTATGCCCTGGAACTGGGAATCGAAAATGGATTTTTCCAGGAAGGGGAAGCAGCAAAAGAGAGCTTTATCCCTGATTTCAACGGGGAAGGCGTCTGAAAAACAGAAAAACGAGGGGGGATTGGCATGTTTTCATTTGTAAAGAAAAAAGAAAATCAGGAACCGGAAAGACTTACCGCTTTTCTTGATGGAAAGGTCATTCCGATCGCAGAAGTGCCGGATCAGGTATTTTCCGCAGGGATCATGGGTGACGGCGTGGCGATCGAGCCGGAAAACCATGTGGTGACAGCACCGGCAGCAGCAGAAGTAACCGCAGTCATGGAAGATTCCAGACATGCGCTGGGGCTGAAATTTGCCAATGGCGTGGAGTGTCTGATCCATGTAGGTCTTGATACGGTCGATATGAAGGGGAAAGGTTTTCAGCTTCATGTAAGTCTGGGAGAAAAAGTGGAAAAAGGAGCGCCGCTCATCACCTTTTCACCGGAAGAGATCAAAAAGGCGGGTCATATGGCTCTGACGATCCTGGCAGTGACGGATGAAGCCGGGGTAAAGAAGATCCATTTTCACACGGGGATCCATGCAACGGCGGGAGAAACGGTGATCGCAGACTTTGAATAAAGGAAAGACTTCGGGAAACGGAACAGGAAAAGCGTTTTCCGGGGTCTTTTTTTGATACGATGCTTTCTGAAAAACTTATCTGGAGGAAGAAAAATGGAAAGTATGTTTCAAGAAATGGCAGAGCTCTGGCTGGGGAACATCCGCTGCCGGGATGAGGAACTTACCACCCGCTGCATAGAGAGCGGTGTGGACATCAAAGCATTGAGTGAGATCCTCGGTCATGCAAGCGTCAATATTACGCTGAACCGCTATGTCCATTCCTCGCCGGAAATGAAGAGACGGAATATGGAGAAGGTACGGCCTTTGTGCAGGTCTGACAAAGTGACGGAAGAAGTCTCCCCAATATTGGCAGATTAGTAGAAAAATACAATGATGGTGAAAAAAGACAGAGAAACCGGAATTTGGCAGTTGACAAGCAAAGAAAAGAATGTTAATTTTAGGAAAGATGTTTTAACTAAATATTTAGGAGGATGTATAATTATGAAAAAGCGTATCGTAGCAGTAATGTTGACCGCAATCATGGCAGTCGTTCCGATGGCAGCTTATGCTTCCGAGACCGAGACCGAGACTGAGACAGCAGCAGCGGAGACAGAGGGTGCCTCCGAAGCAGAAAGCGAGACTGAGAAAAAAGTAGATCTGACCGGCCTGACCATCGGCGTACAGCTGGGAACCACGGGAGATCTTTCCGTTACCGACGAGTACGGCGACGATGCAGTAGAGCGTTACAATAAAGGTTTTGAGGCCGTGCAGGCTCTGGTACAGGGCAAGATCGATGCCGTTGTCATCGACGAGCTTCCGGCTGAGGAGTTTGTAAAATCCGTTGACGGTCTGAAAATCCTGCAGAGTGCATACAGCCAGGAGGATTACGCCATCTGCTTTAAAAAGGACAATACAGACCTCTGCGACAAGGTAAACGAGGCCATCAAAGAGCTGAAAGACGAGGGAACCTTCGATCAGATCGCCAATTCCTACATCGGCGACAGCGCCGGAGAGAATTACTACGAGTCTCCGGAAGATGTTGACCGTTCCAACGGTACCCTGACCATGGCTACTAACGCAGAGTTCCCGCCCTATGAATATTATGAGAGTGAAGAGATCACCGGTCTCGATGTAGACTTCGCTCAGGCTATCTGTGATAAACTGGGTATGGAGCTTGAGGTTGAGGATATGGCTTTCGATTCCATCATCCCGGCAGTCAACAGCGGAAAAGCAGATATGGGTGTTGCAGGTATGACCGTAACTCCGGACCGTGAGAAAGAGGTTCTGTTCTCCGACAGCTACTACAGCTCCAAACAGGTTATCATCGTAAAGGAAGACTTCGAGGAGTAAGGTTTCACGAAATCTGATAAGAAAGCAGGCAGGGGAGCCGGAATGTACGGTTCCCCTGCTTTTGCAGTAAAAGGATGTGAGGTAAAATTATGGAATGGCTGCTTGGGCAGATTTATAGCAACTTTATTGAGGATCACCGGTGGCGTTACCTGACCAACGGCTTGAAGGTTACTTTGGAAGTCACCTTCTTTGCCGTGATCATCGGTATCGTCCTGGGTCTTCTGATCGCCGTTGTGCGGTCCACTTACGTCAAGACCGGCAAACTGAAGATTGCCAATTTCCTCTGCGGGCTCTATATCACCGTGATCCGTGGAACGCCGGTTGTGGTACAGCTTTTGATTATTTACTTTGTTGTGTTCGGTTCTGTGAAGATCGACAAGGTTCTGGTGGCTATCATGGCCTTCGGCCTGAACTCCGGCGCTTATGTGGCTGAGATCTTCCGTTCCGGTATCATGTCCATTGACAACGGACAGTTTGAGGCAGGAAGAAGCCTGGGCTTCAGCTACTGGAAGACGATGCTTTACATTATCATGCCCCAGGCCTTCAAGAACGTGCTTCCGGCTCTCGGAAACGAGTTCATCGTTCTCCTGAAAGAGACCTCCGTTGCCGGTTACATTGCCCTGGAGGATCTGACCAAGGGCGGCGATATCATCCGAAGCCGTACCTTCAGCGCATTTTTCCCGCTGATCACGGTAGCGCTGATTTATCTTATCATGGTGACGATCTTCACCAAACTGGTAGGTATTCTGGAAAGGAGGCTGCGTAACAGTGACCACTAACAAAGGAGAGGTCCTGATCCGGACCGAAAATCTGAAAAAAGTATTCCCGGGCGGCCTGCATGCCTTAAACGGGGTGAACCAGGAGATCCGAAAAGGTGAGGTAGTCGTTATTGTAGGTCCTTCCGGAAGTGGAAAATCCACGTTTCTCCGTTCTTTGAACCTTCTGGAGGTTCCCACAGAGGGCCATATCTATTTCGACGGTACGGACCTGACAGGAAAAAAAGTGGATCTGGACAAACACAGACAGCGTATGGGAATGGTGTTCCAGCACTTTAACCTGTTCCCGCATATGACGATCCTGAAAAATATGACGCTGGCGCCGATGAAGCTTCAGAAGCGCCCGAAGGAAGAAGTGGAAAAACAGGCCATGGAGCTTCTTCAGAGAGTCGGCCTGGCAGACCGGGCCAACGCTTATCCGAGCCAGCTGTCCGGTGGCCAGAAACAGCGTATCGCGATTGTCCGGGCGCTCTGCATGAACCCGGAGGTCATGCTTTTTGACGAGCCCACTTCCGCTCTGGACCCGGAGATGGTAGGCGAGGTCTTAACGGTTATGAAGGAACTGGCGAAAGAGCATATGACGATGGTGGTTGTCACTCATGAGATGGGCTTTGCCCGGGAGGTGGCAGACCGGGTGCTCTTCATGGCGGACGGCCAGGTACAGGAAGAGAACGATCCGGAAACCTTCTTCGAGCATCCGAAGAGCGAACGCCTCCAGACCTTCTTAAGCAAAATCATCAAATAATGACGAGAGGAGTTCCGATAAACGGGGCTCCTTTTCTTGTGAAATCAAGGCTTTTGGCGGTTTTTGCGAAAAAATTTTCTTGCATAAATTGGTGGCTATACTATAATAAGACCTGGATACCAGAATTGCGTGAGCTGCTTTGCAGCGGAGCAATTCGTAGGTATAATCTAACCCTACAGAAAGAAAAGGTGACAATTTTGAATTACACGGAAGCAGTTGAATATATATACAATATTCCCAAATTTACGACGAAAAACAAACCGGAGCACACGGTAGAATTTTTAAACCGTCTGGGCCATCCGGAGCGTTCGATGAAGATCATCCATGTGGCGGGGACCAACGGAAAAGGTTCCGTCTGTGCCTTCCTCTCCACGATGCTGACCGAGGCGGGAAAGCGGACAGCCCTCTTTACATCCCCCCATCTGGTGAAGATCAACGAGCGGTTCCAGATCAACAACGAGATGGTTTCCGATGAGGAATTTCTCTCCGCTTTTTTGAAGGTTCTCGATGTGGTAAAGGGCATGCAGGCGGACGGTCTTCCTCATCCGACCTACTTTGAACTGCTCTTCGGCGTGGCCATGATGCTCTTTGAGGAGCTGAAAGCCGAGTATGTGGTGCTGGAGACCGGCCTGGGCGGCCGCCTCGATGCCACCAACACCGTGGAGCATCCGCTGGCGACGGTCATCACGTCTATCAGCCTGGATCACACGGAGATCCTGGGCGATACCATCGAGAAGATTGCCTTTGAGAAGGCCGGCATCATCAAGCCCGGCGTGCCTGTGATCTATGACGGAAGTTCTCCCGAGGCCGAAAAAGTCATCCTCGCCCGAGCCAAAGAGTTGGGAAGCCCGGCTTATCCGGTCTATCCTTCCATGTGTGAAGTTTTCCTTAAGTCGGACAAAAGCATTGATTTTTACCTGAATTGTGGGTATTATGAACATACGGCTGTCGAGGTGCCCTATCTGGCAGACTACCAGATGATGAACAGTTCTCTGGCTCTTGTGGCGCTGGACACCATTGATAAAGACCATGAGATTTCTCTCAAAACCCGTCTTGCAGGCATCAGAAAGACCCGCTGGCAGGGACGCATGGAGACCGTTATGCCCGGCGTGGTGCTGGACGGCGCTCACAATGCAGCCGGTGTAAAAGAGTTTGTCCGGACGGTGAAGGAGATCGAGGGAAGCCGCCGGGTGGTGATGCTTTTCGCTGCCGTTGTGGAGAAAAACTTTGAAACCATGATCGAGACCATCTGCCATGAGACTAACCTTTCCGCGGTTGTGGCCACCGAGATCAAAGGCGACCGGAATGTGCCCGCCGAGGATCTGGCAGCCATTTTCCGAAAATACACGGACGCTCCGGTGACAGCAGTCTCTGGGATCAGCGATGCTTTCGAGGAGGCCTTAAAAGAGAAAGAGGACGGCATGCTTTTCTGCGTGGGATCCCTCTATCTGGTGGGCGAGCTGAAGGCGATTCTGGCAGAGCGGAAAAAGAAGGAGTCATAAATGATCAATTACGAAGAAGAATTAAAGAAATTTCATCCGAGCCTTGATGTGAACGAGGCCGAGGATGCCATCTACAACAGAGATTTCACGGATGTCACTGATATCTTGAAAGAACTGATCAACGATGAAAAGAAAAAGCGACAGAAATCATAAGGGGAATTTATGAGATGTATATACTGTGGAACTCCGCTGTCATCCATTGACTACTGTACGGGCTGTGGCGCTGATGTGACTCTCCAGAAGAGGATTGCGAGAATCTCAAACCTTCTTTATAATGAAGGACTTGAGAAAGCGCAGGTGCGGGACCTGTCAGGAGCCATTGCCTGTCTGAAACGGAGTCTGAAGTTCAACAAGGAAAACGTAGCAGCAAGGAACCTTCTGGGCCTTGTGTATTTTGAGACCGGTGAGGTGGTATCTGCCTTAAGCGAGTGGGTCATCAGCAAAAATCTGAATGTGCCCGATAATGTGGCAGATGTGTACATAGCCAAGCTGCAGGCAAATAAAAACAAACTGGATACGATCAACCAGACCATCCGGAAATATAACCAGGCGCTTCTCTATTGCCGTCAGGACAATGAGGACATGGCTATGATCCAGCTGAAAAAGGTTCTCGTCCAGAATCCGAAGTTCATCAAGGCCTATCACCTTCTGGCTCTTCTCTATCTGAAACGCCAGGAATATGAGAAGGCAAGAAAGCTTCTCAAGAAAGCGGCCTATATTGATAACACGAACACGACTACGCTTCGTTATCTGAAGGAAGTGGAGCTGGCAACGGGAATGTCCACGAGTCTGGAGACGAAGCACAAGAAGAAATACGCGAGAGAAGAGACCGTGAACCGGCTGACCGGAGCCACCACCTACATGAGCGGCAACGAGATGATCATTCAGCCGGCCACTTTCCGGGAGAGTTCGGCCGTGGCTACGTTCCTGAATATCTGCCTGGGACTGATCCTGGGCGGAGCGATTGTCTGGTTTCTCGCTGTTCCGGCCACCCGGCAGAGCGTCAACGCTTCTGCGAATAAACAGGTGACGGACGCCAACACGAAGATGGCCCAGCAGGTGGCGCAGGTTCAGGGCCTGGAGGACCAGATCGAGACCTACCAGAGCGAGGTGGAAGAGGCCAACAAGACCAGAGACGACGCTAACAAAAAAGTAGACTCCTATGACCAGCTTCTGAAAGCCACCCAGACCTATCTGAGCGGGGATCAGTCCTCGGCGGCTTCCCAGCTTACGGAGGTGGACGGCGATTCCATGACCGGCGAGGGAGAAAAACTCTACACCAGTCTGAATACCCTGCTTCAGGACTATGTGTTTAATGAAGCTTACAATAAGGCGGGCACCGCTTACATGGCGGGAGATTATGCCACAGCGATCACCGAGTACACCAAGGCGGTGGCGGCAAATCCGGATTCCTTCGATGCCATCAATTATCTGGCATGGTCCTACAAAAATTCCGGGGACGCGGTCAACGCAGATAAGACCTTTAAAGAAGCACTGCAGAAATTCCCGGCGAAGGCTTCCGAAATCCAGCCCTACATCACCAACGCCTCCTCAGGGACAACGACCCAGACGGCGGAGACGGATGCAGACGGAAATCCGATTGACCAGACCCAGGAAACAGATGCCAACGGGAATCCGATCGACCAGATAGCAGAGACAGACGCGGAGGGAAATCCGATCGATCAGACAGCAGAGACAGACGCGAACGGCAATCCCATCAGTCAGACCCAAGAGACGGATGCGAACGGCAACCCCGTCACCACGATCCAGTAAACAAAAAGAGAAACCTCGGAGCAGAGGACGTATGGAAAAATCCATGCGTCCTTTTTCTATGGAAAAAATGTCATTTTAAAAGGAAGGAGCCGAAAGAGAATGGAGAAAATTTTTGTGATTAAAGGAACAAATCTGACGATCCATATGCCAAAGGAGCTGGATCATCACAACGCGGAGGAGATCAAACGGGAGGCAGACCGCCTGCTTGGAACGAGAAATATCCGGAGCATCATTTTTGATTTCGAGAAGACCAGCTTTATGGACAGCTCCGGCATCGGCATGATTATGGGGCGTTACAAAAACATCCGCTTCGCCGGGGGAACGGTGCTGGCGGTACGGGTCAACGAGCGCATCCGCCGGATTCTGACTCTCTCCGGCGTCTACAAGTACATCGATATCTATGAGGATTTGCCGAAACATTCGGAAGTATTTTGAGGAGGAAAAAAGATGGAGTATGAAAACAGAATGAAACTGGAATTTGACAGCCGGTCTGCAAACGAGGGATTTGCCCGGGTGGCGGTGGCCGCTTTTTTGAGCCAGATGAATCCGACCCTTGAGGAGGTGGCGGACGTGAAGACTGCCCTTTCCGAGGCCGTGACCAACTGTGTGGTCCACGCCTACGAGGGAAAGGTGGAAAAAATCACCGTGGAGTGCATGATCCGCGGCCAGGAGCTGACGGTTCTTGTGGAGGACAAAGGCTGCGGCATTGCGGACGTCCGTCAGGCCATGGAGCCGCTTTTCACGACAAAGCCGGATTCCGAGCGCTGCGGCATGGGCTTTGCCTTTATGGAGGCTTTCATGGATTCCGTGGAGGTGGAGTCAAAGCCCGGCGAGGGCACGAAAGTGGAGATGAGAAAAAAGATCGGAAGAATTCTGAATAAATTTGAACAGTGAAAGGAAGCCTATGGAACGAACCCTGGCGTTAATCGCAAAAGCACACCAAGGGGATAAAGAGGCGAGAAATACACTGGTAGAGGAAAACATCGGCCTGGTCTACACCATTGTACGGCGATTCTTAGGCCGGGGTATCGAGATGGAGGATCTGGTGCAGATCGGGAGCATCGGTCTTATCAAGGCCATCGACAAGTTTGACCTGAGTTTTGAGGTCCGTTTTTCAACCTATGCAGTGCCGATGATAGCCGGAGAGATCAAAAGATTTCTCCGGGACGACGGCATGATCAAGGTGAGCCGGAGCCTGAAAGAAAATGCCCTGAAGGTCTTTACGGCCCGGGAACGGCTGGAAAAACGCCTCGGGAGGGAACCGGCCATGCAGGAGCTCTCGGAGGAGACCGGGCTTTCCGGCGAGGACATCGTCATGGCGATAGAATCAGCCACGGAGGTGGATTCCATCTACCGGACGATCTATCAGGGGGACGGAAATGCGATTTCCCTGGCGGACCGGCTGGAGGAGAAGGACAATCCTAATGAGCGGCTGTTGGATCATATGGTGCTGCAGGAGGTGATGGCGACCCTCGAGGAGAGGGAAAAACGCCTGATTGAGATGCGCTATTTTGAGGAGAAGACCCAGAATCAGGTGGCGGCGGCCCTCTCGATGACCCAGGTCCAGGTCTCCCGGATGGAAAAAAAGATACTGAAAAAAATGCGGGGAAGGTTTTTCTGATTCCCCGTATATTTTTTGCTCAGAACGGCACAATAATCTCCAAAAGGGAGGTGTTTTGCATGAGCGGGACCGTTTATCTGAAGCTTGAAAAAAATGTGCAGATCCACAGCCGCATCGTTTCCTTCAAAGACATTGCCCAGATTGTGGCCGATGACAGCGCCCTGGAAAATAAGATCAGGGTGCTGAAGCTTCCTCCGGACACGGTGCAGGGGCCGGGCCGCTATCCGGTCTCGGTGATGACGCTGATTGAGTTGATTCAGCAGGAATTTCCCGGAATCGAAGTCAACAACATCGGCGAGGCGGACTTTATCCTGACGCTTGAAAAAAAGAAACAGCCCGGGGGCCTGTATGCCTGGTGCAAGACCGCGCTGGTGGCGCTCATCGCTTTTTTCGGGGCGGCCTTTGCCATCATGACCTTCAATAACGATGTGGATATTCCGAAGCTCTTTGGCCAGCTCTACGAACAGTTCACCGGGCGGCCCTCCAATGGTTTTACGATTCTCGAAGTGACCTATTCCATCGGCATCGGCCTGGGTGTGCTGATCTTTTTCAATCATTTTATGGGGAAAAAGCTGACTGCGGACCCGACGCCCATGGAGGTGGAGATGCGGGCATATGAGGATCAGGTGGATACCACGGTTCTGGAGGCAAGCAGGAGAGCACCGAAGGGAGAAAAGAAGTGAAGGAACAGATTTTTCTGGGGGTCATTGGGTTTTCAGGCGGCCTGGTGATCGCAGGCGGCGTCATTGCCCTGATGGTGGGCCTGGGTGTCATCACCCGCTTTATCGGGATCAGCCATACGGCCAAACATGTGCGGATTTTTGAAGATGCGATTCTTCTGGGCTCGGTCTTCGGGACGTTGATGACGGTCTATCAGCCCACGATTCCGCTGGATGCGGCGGGGCTTGCGGTGCTGGGACTTTTCTCCGGGATTTTTGTGGGAGGCTGGATTCTGGCGCTGGCGGAGATCGTCAACATTTTCCCGATTTTGACCCGCCGCATCGGTCTCACCAAAGGCTTAAGCCTTGTGGTCATCGCGATCGCCCTGGGAAAAATGAGCGGAAGCCTGATACATTTTTACTTCAGATGGTAAGAAGGAGGTCTTAACGTGGACAAAAACGAACAGAAAAAGCAGCAGTACAACGATTATGTGGAACAGATCACGCCGAAGCATAACCTTCTCAAAAATATGCTCTGTGCCTTTCTGGTGGGGGGCCTGATCTGCGTCCTGGGACAGGTGATTTTAAATATCTGCGGAAATTTAGGGCTTGATAAAGACGCTTCGGGAAGCTGGTGTTCCCTGCTTCTCGTGCTTCTGAGCGTGGTCCTCACGGGCTTTAATATTTACCCGAAGATCGCCAAATTCGGCGGGGCCGGGACTCTGGTGCCGATCACGGGCTTTGCCAACTCCGTGGCGGCTCCGGCCATCGAGTACCAGAAGGAAGGCCAGGTTTTCGGTATCGGCTGCAAGATTTTTACGATTGCAGGGCCGGTGATTCTCTACGGCATCATCATGAGCTGGGCTCTGGGGCTGCTCTATTGGGCCTGGAGCTTCCTGAGAGCATAAGGAGGCAGAAAGATGGAAAAAACAGTGGGAAAACAGAGCATCCGCTTTGAGGAGGCAATACATCTCATCAGCGCCGCCAGCATCGCGGGGAAAAAAGAAGGGGAAGGCCCCTTGGGAAAACTGTTTGATAAGATCTCGGCGGATCCCTGCTTCGGGATGGAGACCTGGGAGAAGGCGGAGAGCGCCATGCAGCGGTCTGCCGTGGAGACTGCCCTTGAAAAGGCGGAAATGGAGTCGAAAGCGGTACGTTTCCTTTTTGGAGGGGATCTTCTGGGTCAGCTCATTGCCACCTCCTTCGGGGCGGAAGAGCTGGGGATTCCTTTTTTCGGCCTCTACGGGGCCTGCTCCACCTGCGGAGAGTCCCTGGCCCTGGCGGCTATGACTGTGGCGGCGGGCTTCGGCGATCCGGTGATGGCCGTCACCAGCAGCCATTTCGGCGGGGCAGAAAAGCAGTTCCGTTTTCCGCTGGAGTACGGAAACCAGCGGCCGCTGTCTGCCACCTGGACAGTGACCGGGGCGGGCGCTTTTCTTCTGAGCAAAAAAGGAGGCAGGGTGCGGATCCCCGAAGTGACGATCGGAAAGGTTGTGGATTACGGCGTCAAGGATTCTCTTAATATGGGGGCCTGCATGGCTCCGGCGGCTGCGGACACGATCGAGAGAAACTTAGAAGATCTCGGGCGGGAGCCGGAGGACTACGACCGGATCATCACCGGGGATCTCGGCTATGTGGGAAAACAGATTCTGCTGGACCTGTTGAAAGGAAGAGGCATCGATATCAAGGAGCAGCATATGGACTGCGGCATCGAGATTTTCGACAGGGAGAGCCAGGACACCCATTCCGGAGGAAGCGGCTGCGGCTGTTCCGCCGTGACCCTGGCGGCCTTGATTCTGCCAAAACTCACCTCCGGAGAGTGGAAACGGGTGCTTTTCGTGCCGACAGGCGCCCTTCTCTCCACCGTGAGCTACAACGAGGGCCAGAGCGTGCCGGGCATCGCCCATGGCGTGGTGCTGGAGCATTGTTAGGAGGAAAAAATATGGACTATCTGAATGCATTCTGGGTGGGCGGCCTGATCTGCGCGCTGGTGCAGATCCTTCTGGACCGGACGAAGCTGATGCCGGGCCGGGTCATGGTGATGCTGGTCTGTTCCGGGGCGGTCTTAGGCTTCCTGGGGATCTATGAGCCCTTTCGGGATTTCGCCGGAGCCGGGGCGGGAGTACCGCTTCTGGGCTTCGGAAACACGCTCTATCAGGGCATCCGAAAAGCCGTGGATGAGGATGGTTTCCTGGGGCTTTTCATGGGAGGCTTCACGGCCAGCGCCGTGGGAATTTCCGCCGCGCTGATCTTTTCCTATCTTGCAAGTCTCATTTTCCAGCCGAAAATGAAGGAGTGAGACAAAAAAGCCGCAGGACCGATCGTGATCCTGCGGTATTTTCAGCGGTTCTTTTCATATTTGTCCAGCTCCTTTAAGGCCTGTCCCGAGAGGGGATAAAGAGCGATGATATTGAAGATGGTCATAAGACCGATTCCCACATCTCCGAGATCCCAGACGAAGGTGTAGGCGGCGATGCCCCCGATAAAGAGCATGACCAGAGCCAGAATTTTATAAAGGGTCTGCCAGCACCATTTGTCCCCGAAAAGGTAGGCCACGTTGCTTCTCGCATAGAAAAGGATGCCGAGGAACGTGGAAAAGCTGAAGAGGAACAGGGTGACGGCGATGAAGATCACGCCGAATTTTCCCAGGTGGTAATCCATGGCGGTCTGGAGAAGCGTCATGCCGGAGAGGCCGGAGAGGAGATTTTCCGGGACCAGAAGCATGATCATGGCGGTGCAGCTGCAGATCACAATGGTGTCGATGAAGACACCGAAGGCCTGAACAAGACCGGCCTTTGCGGGTTGCTCACATTCTGCGGCGGCAGCGGCACAGGGGGCGGAGCCGGAGCCGGCTTCGTTGGAGAAAAGACCACGCTTGACTCCGTTCATCAGCACAGCGCCGAAACCGCCGGCCGCTGCCTGACGGAGCCCGAAGGCTTCCTCAAAGATCCGGGCAAAAACGCCGGGAATCTGCCGGTAATTGACGGCGATGATAAAAAGCGTGATGAAAAAGTAGCAGACAGCCATGATGGGAACAATGGTATCCAGTACCTTCACCGTGGCATTTTTCCGAAGGACGATGACAGCGGAAATGATGACCAGAAGAATGCTCGTGTAAAGGGGCGGGATCGAAAAGGCATTTGCGAAGGAAGAGGCCACGGAATTGCTGATGACCTGGCTGATGCCACACCAGCAGATCAGGCCGGAAACAGCGAAGAGCACGGAGATCAGTACATAACGCTTTTTCCGTCCAAGTCGTTCTTCGACCAGATGATGGATATAGTAGGCGGGCCCGCCGCGGTAGCCGCCGTAGAGAGGATCCTCTTCCTTATGGAGCTGAGCCAGGGTGGCTTCAATGAAGGCGGTGGAGGAACCGATGATGGCGGTAATCCACATCCAGAATACAGCTCCCGCGCCGCCGGCGGAAACTGCAGCCACGACACCCACCAGATTGCCCATGCCCACTCTTGTGGCGGTAGAGACTATAAGAGCCTGGAAGGAGGAAAGACTGTTTTTGCTGTTCTTTTTCTCCGTAAGAGCTTTCAGCATATCCGGAAAAAGCCGGATGGGAAGAAAATGGGTCCGGATGGTGAAAAAAATTCCCGTGGGAATCAGAAGCAGGATTAGAAGCGAGATACCGAGACTGCTGCCGCCGGGGAGCGGAATCCGGATGAGATCGCCCCAGAGAAATTGGTAGATGGTATTGATTAGCTGAATGATCATAAAGTATCCTCGTTTCTCAAAACTTTTCTTTATTATGCCATAAGAAGAGCGCAGTGTAAACCTCCGTTTTCCGTGAACAAAAAATGCAACTTTGTGTACAAAAAGCGCAAAAATTCTTTCACTCGTTGTTTTGGTCAGGTGCTTATGATAAGATTCATAGGTAGAAAACCTATTATGTGCGGGCCAGGGAATTTTCCCTGGCTTTTGGCCGGAACCGCACGGAAGGGAGAACATAAGGATGGCTACAGAAGGCAGAACCACTGTACAGCTTTCACTGAAAAATCTGTACCGCCTGCTTACAGTGAAGGATTACCCGGTCTATTCCACAGGGATCCTTCGGAGAAAAAATAAAAAGGGACTCACTCTGGTCCGCTTCTGGGATGAGTACCTTTCCTATGAGTGGAGAAATACCGTTCACGGACGGCTGATATGGAGAATCAGCGGCAGCAGAAACCGCTATCATTCGGAAATCTGCAATCGCCGGGCTGATTTCCCGCTGTATGAGGTCTACATCCAGGAGGTGCTGGACGGGCTGACGGCGGAGAGCTTTGGCAAACAGCTCCGGCTTTTTGAAAAATTTCTGACGGAACGGGAATACGATCATTCGGTCTTTATCATTAAACTAAAAGAATTTCTTCTGGAAGCGGAAAAAGAAGATCCCTGGCTTTCGAAAGACTGTGCGAAGCTTCTTCTCTCCTGGGTCAGCGACGTGGAGAAGAACCGGAAGAAGCTGCCGGAACGCTTTCAGGCGGGCTGGCTTCTGACGATGCTCTCGCTTCACGCGATGGCGGGAGACCAGATGGATACGGAAAAAATGAGGGAGCTTAGGAAACGGAAGGATCTGGCACCGGAGCTTCTCTGGAGAAAACTGGAACAGGAGCAGGAGAAACGCCAGCCCGTCTTTCTGACCTCGAGAAACAGCGAACTCTGTGTGGCACCCCTGGAGGGAGAACATTTCTTCGGCCGGGAGGAGGAGCTCTACGATCTCAAGGAGATGCTGGAAAACGGTGGAAAATTTCTGCTCACAGGCCTGGGCGGCATAGGAAAAACCGAGCTCTTAAGACAGCTTCTGATCTGGTGTGAGCGGGAAAGAAAAGCGAGAAAAATCGCCGTGGTCCAGTACACAGGCAGTCTTTCCGACAGCCTGAACCGGAGCTTTTTCGAACTTAATGCGGCGGATCAGGAGGTACGCTTTCATGAGTGTCTCTATCGCCTTTCCGGAAAGAAAACGGTTCTTTTTCTTGACAACGTGGATCGCACGGAGGAGGAAGATCCGGGGCTTCTGGAATTAAAGGAGCTCTCCTGTACGGTCTTTGTCTCCAGCCGTATCAAGAAGCTGGAAGGTTTCCGGAATTTCTCGGTGGGAACCCCGAGAAAGAGCGCTCTGGGGTTGATTTTCCGGGATAACTATGAGCGGACTTTAAATATGGAAGAACGGGAGAACTTGAATCAGCTGCTTGAAAAAAAGCTCTTTCAGCACCCGTTGACACTGCGGCTTCTGGGAAAAGCAGCCGGGGCAAGGCTCTGGACGCTGGAAGAACTGGAGCGGGAGCTTGAGACTGCCTGGGCGGAAACAGCCGGGGACGCGGGGCTTCGGGATATGTACCGGAGGCTCTATCAGCTGTCCGGGGCAACTGCCGCCGGAGAAAAGCTGGTGCGGATCTTCGCAATCCTGCCCTACCGGAAGATTACGAGAACTTTCACAAAAATGTTTTTCCAGGGCTTTTTGAAAAAAGGAGAGCTTCTGGCGGAGGAACTTGGAAAACTTACGGGCCTTGGGTGGCTTGAGGATACTGGGGACGGCTACCGCATGCATCCGGTGATCGCCGAGAGCATCCGGATGAAGGCACCTCTGGAGGAAGAGTTTCTTCCCTTCTGGGAACGGGCGGAAAAATGTTTCTTTGACGGGCAGCCGGGGGCTGCGGAGGATCCGGCGATGGAGGAGCTAGCCTGGATGATCTGGAACGCCGTATCCAGCATCAGCGGAGAAGTCAGCGACCGGCTGGTAGGCTTGGGCCTGAAAGCTCTCTTCTACATGAGGAGCCGTTACCGGGCCGGGGAGAAGCTTCAGAGTCTGATCGAGCGGTGTCCGGAGCTTTCGGATGAGCATCTCTTTATGGTGAGAAGCCTTCAGTTGGAATTTATGACGGAGTTCGGTGATTACGGAAAGCAGTTTGCTTTTTACATGGAAAAAGGCCTCCTCTCGGAGGAACAGCTTCTGAACGCCCTAACCAACTATGGGCAGCGTCTCCTTGCATCAGGAAAACTTACGGAGACAGAAACTCTCGTCTCGGAAGTTTTCCAGTGGACGGAGAGTCTGACCTTCAGGGTTTACGGAGAATTTCTGCTGGGCCAGTGCTGTTACTACCGGGCGAAATTTCCTGCGGCCATCGCTGTTTTTGAAAAGGCGATCTGGCTGATTCTCTGCCGCAAGTCGGCTTCCAGGGCGGAAGAGGAAAACATAAGAATCCAGAGAGCTGTGGATGAGGGCCTGGGCGAGTTTCTCGGAGATATTCTCTATATGAAAGGCATGACTCATCTCGGAATCGGGGAGCGGAAAGAGGCCGATCAGAGCCTGGCCGTTCTGGAAGAGGTGGTAAAGGCTCTGGGAAATCCGCCTACCCTGCTGCTCTGTCTGGAACAGCTTCGGGGACAGGCCGCGAGCTGCCGGGGAGAAGCGGAGGAAGCCCTTACTTTCATGGAACGCCACAAGAGAATGGTGGAAGAATTTGCCGGAAAGAACCATATCAACTATCTGGCGGCCTGCGGTGAGCTGGGAACCGCCTACAACCGGGTGGGCAACCGCAAAAAAGCTCTGGAAAACCAGCTTCTGATGCGGGAAGGCCTTCTCAAAACCGCTTACGATCAGGGAAATACGCTTTCCCTCGCGGACAACAACATCGGCGTGACCTGCATTGACGATGGAAGGCCGGAGGAAGCCGTTATATATCTTACGGAGGCCTATCAGCTGGCGGAGGAAAAGAACCTCGGCGAGATCGCCTGTGCGGAACCGGCCTGGAATCTGGCCCGGGCTTACCGGCTTCTGGGGGATGAGGAGAAGGAAAAAGAGTTCCTCACAAAAGCCCTCCAGGGCTTCCGGAACAACTACGCGCCGGAGCATCCGAAGAGGCTGGCTGCAGAAAAACGGGAGCAGGAACTGAACGAAAAGAGAGACTGAATGAGATGCGTCTGAGGGAAAAATTCCTTCAGGCGCATTTTTTTCTGGTAAAGGGGGCGGGAAGATGATAAAATAAAATCTGATTGCTGCCTGACCGGCAAAAACGGACAGGCAGGAGAAACACGAGATTGAAGGAAATTTTATGGAAGATAAAGAAAAACTGACACTGGGCATTCTTGCCCATGTGGATGCGGGAAAGACAACGCTGGCGGAGAGCATTCTCTATCTTAGGGGCAGCATCCGAAAAATCGGCCGGGTGGACCACGGCGATGCCTTTCTCGATAACTATGAGCTGGAGCGATCCAGAGGAATCACAATCTTCTCCAAACAGGCAAGGCTGACCTTGGGGAACCGGGAAGTGACCCTTCTCGATACCCCGGGCCATGTGGACTTTTCTGCGGAGATGGAGCGGACGCTTCAGGTACTGGATGCGGCGGTGCTGGTCATCAGTGGGGCCGACGGCGTTCAGGGCCATGTGGAGACCCTCTGGAAGCTTTTGAAATATTATCAGATTCCGGTCTTTCTCTTTGTGAACAAGATGGATCAGGAAGGGACGGACCGGGAAAAACTCCTCTCGGAGCTCAAGAAACGGCTGGATGGAAACTGTGTGGATTTCAATCAGGAAGAGACGGATTATGCGGCTTTCGCGGAAGAGGCGGCCATGAGCGATGAAAAGCTTCTGGAAGAATACCTGGAGAGCGGAAGCGTGGATCGTAAGCTTTTGAAAAAAGCCATCGCCGATCGTAAGCTTTTCCCCTGCTTTTTCGGCTCCGCCCTTAAAATTCAGGGGGTGGAGGAGCTCTTAAAGGGCCTTGAAACCTATGCGAGCACCAGTCCTTACCGGAAAAATTTTTCTGCCAGGGTTTATAAGATCAGCCGCGACGAGGCCGGAAACCGTTTGACGCATCTCAAAGTGACGGGCGGTGTCCTGAAGGTGAAAATGCCGCTGACCAACCGGCGGGAAGGCCTGGAGGAGAGCGAGATCTGGGAGGAAAAAGCGGACCAGATCCGGCTCTACTCCGGAGCAGGCTATCAGGCCGTAAACGAGGCCGGGCCGGGAAGCATCTGCGCCGTCACAGGCTTAAGCAGAACCTTTGCCGGGGAAGGTCTGGGCGAGGAGGCGGAAGGAAATCTTCCGATTCTGGAGCCGGTGCTGACCTACCGCATCGAACTTCCGGAGGGGACGAACGTTCATGAGACCTTTTTAAAGCTTCTCAAGCTGGAGGAGGAGATCCCTGAGCTTCACATTGTCTGGAATGAACGACTCGGCGAGATTCATGCCCAGGTTATGGGAGAGGTGCAGATCGAGATCCTGAAAAGTCTGATTCGGGACCGCTTCCGGCTGGATGTGGAGTTTGGCGACGGAAACATTGTCTACAAGGAGACGATTCTGGAACCTGTGGAGGGCGTAGGCCATTTCGAGCCTCTGCGCCATTACGCCGAGGTGCATCTTCTCCTGGAACCGGCGGAGCGGGGCAGCGGCCTGAGCTTCGATACGGTCTGCAGCGAGGATGTGCTGGACCGGAACTGGCAGCGGCTGATTCTCACCCATCTGGAAGAGAAAAAGCACCTGGGCGTACTCACAGGTTCCGAGATTACGGATATGAAGATCACGCTTCTGACCGGCCGGGCCCATATCAAGCACACCGAGGGCGGCGATTTCCGGCAGGCGACCTACCGGGCCGTACGCCAGGGCCTTCGGAAGGCAAAGAGCATCCTTCTGGAGCCGGTGTATGAGTACCGGCTGGAGGTACCGGCTGACCTGGTGGGCCGGGCCATGGCGGATATCCAGCGCATGAACGGCAAATTTTCCGGGCCGGAGCTGGAGGGAGAGATGGCAGTTCTCACCGGAACCGCGCCGGTTTCCGCGATGCGGGGCTACCCGAGGGAAGTGACAGCCTACAGCCGCGGCAGAGGCAGGATTTCCGTGGCTCTTTCCGGCTATGAGTCCTGCCACAACGGCGAGGAGATCGCGGCTCTTTCCGGCTACGACCCCGACGGAGATATGGAAAATCCCACCGGTTCCGTTTTCTGCGCCCACGGAGCCGGCTTCGTGGTGGACTGGGACCAGGTGGAGGATTATATGCACCTTGAGAGCGCCTGGGGAAACGGCGGAGAGAAAACGGAACCCGAGGGCCTGCCCGTGACGGAGAGCATCCGAAGACAGCGGGCGGCGGAGGCCGAAACCTATGCCTCCGAGGAAGAGTTGAAGGCGATTTTCGAGCGGACCTACGGGCCGGTGAAAAAGGAGAGAGGAAGCTTTGAAAAAAGAGTCCGCCGCTCTTCCTCCGATAGTGTCTCTGCCTACCGACCGATAAAGAAAGAGATGCCTCAGGAGCAGTATCTTCTGGTGGATGGCTACAACATCATTTTCTCCTGGGAGGATTTAAACGAGCTCTCCAGGGTGAACATGGAAGGGGCCAGAAGCAAGCTGGCGGATCTTCTCTGCAACTATCAGGGATACCGGAAATGCCATGTGATCCTGGTTTTTGACGCCTACAAGGTGGAAGGAAACCACGGGGAAGTCGTGAAATATCACAACATTCACATCGTTTATACGAAAGAGGCGGAGACCGCCGACCAGTACATTGAGAAGACAGTCCACGCCATCGGCCGGAAATACGGGGTGACGGTGGCGACCTCCGACGGTCTGGAGCAGGTTATCATCCTGGGACAGGGAGCAAGACGCCTCTCGGCCAGAGGTTTACGGGAAGAGATCGAGGCTGCCAGCACCGAGATCCGCGGCGACTACCTGAACCGGCAGGGGCCGACGAAAAATCTCCTGATTCATCAGCTTCCCGGGGAAATGGCGGAGCTTATGGAGGATGTGCGTCTGGGCCGGCGTACCATGGAGGACGGAAAGAAAAAGGGGAGTAAATAACTTAAGAAGGGACGAATAATGGACGATACACTGATTTACCGCAAGATAGAACTGGAAGAGCTGAACCTGGATCTCTTCCGGAAATTTGAGCGCCGGCAGAACGTGGCCCGGCAGCTTCAGAAACAGGGGGATGCCTGGGTGGAAAAGCCGGTCTCTCTGGTGGAGGAATGGTCAAGAGAAGACTATGAATTTCTGCTGACCTGCCTTCAGAATACGATTCAGGAGGGCGGCGTGGTCTTCGGAGCCTTTGAAGGAAACGCTGTAAAAGGCTTTGCCTCGATCTCCGGAAAGCCCTTCGGCTACGCCGGAACCTACCGAGATCTCACAAGCCTTCATGTCTCAAGAGAGCTTCGGGGCCGGGGAATCGGCACCCGCCTCTTCCATCTGGCCGCCGGCTGGGCTCTGGCCATGGGCGGACAGAAACTCTACATCGCCGCCAATCCGGCCATCGAAAGCCAGCTCTTTTACCGGGCTTTGGGCTGCACCGACGCCATGGAGCTCAACGAGGAGCATGTGAAAAACGGGCCGACGGACCGGCAGATGGAGTATGTGCTGTAAAAAAACTCCTTGACAGCCTCTTTCTCTTTGTGATATAAAGAATGCAATTCATTTCGGAGTAAAGAGGCTGTGATAAGAAAGAGTAGCAGGAAGGATGCCAGACAGAAAGCTGCCGGCTGATGAGAGGCGCGTGGATAGTTCCTGTGAATACGTCTTTGAGCTTCACACCAAAAGAGAGGTTCTCGAGTAGGCTGTGACGGAGATCCCACCGGAAAAAGCAAGGGCCTGATCCAGAGCAGAAATGAATTTTTGCGGTTGTTAAAACAGGGCGGCGTACAGCTGGACGGCGAGAAGATCGGCATGGAGGCCCTCGAACAGGAAGTGGCAGCGGGAAGCGTGCTTAAGATTGGAAAAAAGAAATTTTTAAGGTTTGTGAAAGCTTAACTAGAAAAAACTTGCAGAGTATGATAACATAAACCAGAATGTGTCCCGATTTGGGGCATAAATAAAAAAAGAAAATTTGGACAGACTGTTCCAATAGAAAAGCCTGTGGGCGGAAGATAAGAGAGGAGCAACAGAAGATGAAGATCGTACCGGCAAGCATAGAGATCATCAGCACAGAACCTTACGAGGAGATGTTAAAAAGAGTAGAGAGGGCAGGCCGTGTCTGCTACAAGAGCGAGGGCAGCATCGAGGATGGTTCCGCAGAGCGTTTTATCCGAAACATCCTGAAAAGAGGCCACGAATCCGTGATCGAGCATGCGGGAATCACCGTGAAAGTGACCTGTGACCGGGGCGTGACTCACGAGATCGTCCGCCATCGTCTGGCCAGCTACAGCCAGGAGAGCACCCGTTACTGCAACTATTCCAAGGATAAATTTGAAAATCAGATTTCCTGCATCGACATTGCCAACGGCTTCTCCTATGACCTGAACAAAGAGGAAGACCGCCAGAAATACCTTCTCTGGCAGGAGGCCATGGAATCCGCAGAAAAATATTACTTCAAAATGCTGGAGCTTGGAGCCCGGGCCGAAGAAGCCAGAAGCATCCTCCCGAACTCCCTGAAGACCGAAATCGTCATGACCATGGACCTTCGTGAGTGGAGACACTTCATCTGTCTCCGCGGTTCCAAAGCCGCCCACCCCCAGATCCGCGAGATCACCCGCATGATCCTCAAAGAATTTCAGGAGAGATATCCGCTGTTCTTTGAAGATCTGACAGCGGAATAAAACATACGGGAGGAACTTATGGAGACACATCACAACAAACGAAGTACCTTTTCAGGAAAGCTGGGATTTGTGTTGTCGGCAGCGGGGGCTTCCGTTGGCCTTGGTAACATCTGGCGCTTTCCTTATCTGGCGGCAAAGTACGGCGGAGGAATCTTTCTCCTGATCTATATCATTCTGGCCCTGACCTTTGGCTATACGATGATCATGGCGGAGACTACGCTGGGCCGCATGACGCGAAAAAGTCCTGTGGGAGCCTATGCTTCCTTTGGAAAATCAAAATGGCTGTCTTTCGGCGGCTGGATCAATGCTATTATTCCGGTGCTGATCGTTCCTTATTATTCCGTTATCGGCGGCTGGGTCATCAAATATCTTTTCAGTTATGTCATCGGCCAGGGGTCGGAGCTTGCAGCGGACGGATATTTTTCAGCCTTTATCTCTGACGGAGTTTCAACAGAGATTTGCTTTGTGATCTTTGCGCTGCTGACGGTGGGAATCATTTATGCAGGCGTCCGGAACGGTGTGGAGCGTGTATCTAAATTCATGATGCCGATTCTGGTGGTACTTTCCGTGATTATTGCTGTTTATTCCGTGACGAGACCGGGAGCTCTGGAAGGCGTAAAATATTTCCTGATCCCAAATGTGGAAAACTTTTCCTGGATGACGGTAGTGACAGCCATGGGCCAGATGTTCTATTCTCTGTCCATCGCTATGGGAATCCTGATAACGTTTGGATCTTATATGAAAAAAGATATTTCCATCGAAGGTTCTACCAGGAACGTGGAGATCTTTGATACGGCCATTGCCATTATGGCGGGGCTTATGATCATTCCGGCAGTTTTCGCTTTTTCCGGTGGGGATGCGGAAAGCCTGCAGGCGGGACCGGCGCTGATGTTTATTACGATTCCGAAAGTCTTTGCCAGCATGGGATTTGGTAACTTTGTAGGAATCCTGTTTTTCCTGCTGGTTCTCTGTGCGGCGCTCACAAGCTCCATTGCCCTGACAGAGAGTGCAGTTTCCACCTTCCAGGACGAGCTTGGCTGGAGCCGAAAAAAAGCCGCCCTCATCGTAGGCGTGATCATGATAGCTTTGGGAACTCTTTCTTGTCTGGGCTACGGCCCGCTGGCTGGAGTGCAGATCCTGAAGATGCAGTTTCTGGATTTCTTTGATTTCCTGACCAATTCCGTGATGATGCCCATCGCCGCCATTGCTACCTGCCTTCTGATCTCAAAAGTAGTGGGTACGAAAAAGATCGAGGAAGAAGTGCTTCTTGAAAACGGTACCTTCCGCAGAAAAAGAATCTTCAATTTTATGATCCGCTACCTTTGCCCCATTTTTGCAGCGATCATTCTGATCAGCTCTGTGGCGAATGCGTTTGGATGGATTTCCATGTAAAAAAAGACTCCCATAAAGACCATACAAAAAGCTGGTTTTTATGGGAGTTTTTTGTGTCAGAGAATTATTTCAGTTTAAATTTCAGGTACACCGGATCATGGTCCGAGTAAGAATAGCCGGAATTGATGTTTTCGTAGGAGAGGCATTCCAGGTTATCGGAGATGATGAAGCCGTCCAGGGTGACGGTGTAGGTCACGCCGGGAACGTATTCCATATCTGCGTTTCGGGCGCTGTCCCAGAGGGCATCTTTTTCTTCCTCGGAGAGAAGGTCCAGGCAGAAAGTGAAGTGTTCCGGAAGGTCTTCCCGGGGGAAGGGATAAGCCCAGGATTCGTGCCCTGTGGAATCATCCTCGGAGGCTTTGAGGTCATGGTTGAAGTCACCGCCGCAGAGGACGTAATTTCCAGCCCCGTATTCTGCCTCCATGTCGTTGCAGAGCATGCTGATCTGGCCTTCCCGGATGGCGTCGCTGTTTCCGTAGGCGGACATATGAAGTTCAAAAATTACCAGTTCTTTGCCGTTTTCCACCGGGATCCGGGAGATGCTGTAGCAGCGGTCCAGGTCGAAAAATTTGGTAAAAGAAGTGGAGACCGGGAAGCTTCTCCGCAGGGCGGAAGTGACCGGATATCTGGAAAACAATGCCAGACCCGATCGGCTGCGGCCATGAGGCTGCGTAAACGGATAAAAAAGGAAAGCCGAGTCATAATTTTGGGCAAAGACCGAATCGTATTCCGGGAAGCTTTCTTTCAAAAGTTCATACTCATTTACATGATAACTCCGGGTCGAATTGAGGTCCACCTCCTGGATCAGAGCAAAATCCGGATCATAAGAAGCCGCCAGTTTCCCGGCACCACTCACCGTCTCCAGCACGCTTTCCTTACTTTTTGCCCAGGAAGATTTACCTCCATCCATAAAGAAACTGAAGTCCGGCGTATAGGCTCCAAACCCGATATTATAAGTCAGCGCCGAATACTCCGTCCCTGTTTTTAATGTTACATCCACATTCCCCTCTGCCGATTTTTCCACCTCCAGTTCCAGATTATCCTCAATCCGATGATAACTCACAAAAAGATACCCAATATAAACAACCAAAACCAGAACCAAAATCCCTACAGCCCCTAAAAAAATCCGCAATATTGTCCATCCAATTCCGCGTTTTTTGTATTCTTTCTTTTTCTTATGCATTCAATCACTCCTATTTTTTGTAGAAAATTTGTTACCGGACGCACGGCACTCTGGAGGCGTTCAGACCTTCGGTTGCGGCAGGGCGAAATACCAGGAATTTCTGCCCCGCCTCCAGAGTGCCGTGCTGTCTTTCGCCTGCCGGAAAAAGTAGCTCGCTTTACGTTTTCTCAGTAAAATGATCCCTGATACCTCATATTATCGCCATGTCCCAGTCTGACGTAAGCCCCATATTTTCTAAGCGGGCCCGGTTGGGGGAGTTTGAGGGGGCGGGCGGGCTCGCGACTCGGAGCGCGCCCCCTCAATATAATTTTCTAACCGCGATACCGGTTAAAGCATGCGAAGATCTCCTGCTTCCGCGGCATCGCCAAGCCACACCTTACGCAATCCCCACCGACTACGGCCTCCAGCCCGCCGTTGGAAATCTCTTTTTCCAACATTTCCACGATTTCCGAAATCCTTTTACTTCCATTTATATGCTCCATCGTGTACCTGAGCATGGCAGCCAGTGCTGCCGTCTGCTCCACATCCACAATCTGCTCCACATACCGCAGATCCAGCGCCTCTTTTCCAACCTGAAAGCCATCTTTCCCTCTCACCCGGGTTTTAATCCTATCATTTTCCCCTGCTTTTTTAAAGAACAGCTCCCTTTTAAATTCCGGCATCACGAAATCCGGCACATCCGTCTTTTTCAACGGATATTCTTCCAGCATGGCCTTCACCTTCTCTGTGATATTCATCGGCCGGTACGCATCCATCTGAATTACCGTATCCGCGATATGAAAGAACGCCCCGGAGCTTCCGGCCACGAGCACCGTGGAAATTCCACATTTCTCATAGAGATTCCTTGCCCGTTCCAGAAACGGAGTGATTGGCTCTTTTTCCCGGTGAATCACACTCTGCATAAAGCTGTCCCGCACCATGAAATTGGTAGCAGAGGTATCCTCATCCAGAAGAAAAACCTGACTTCCCGCCTCCATACTCTCCACAATTCCCGCAGCCTGGGAAGTACTTCCGCTGGCATCCGGGGTGGAGAAGCGGTGGGTGTCTTTTTTATTTGGAAGATCATTGATGAAAAGAGAGATATCGACTTCCCGGATCAGCCGTCCGTCCTCGGAGCGGAGTTTCACAGCAGTGGGATCGGTGATCACATATTCGCGGCCGTCCCCGGCGATATGGTTATAAACACCGCGCTCCAGCGCTGAGAGCAGCGTCGATTTTCCATGATAACCGCCACCCACAATAAGTGTGATTCCCTTTCGGATTCCCAGGCCGGTGATTTTTCCATGATGGGGAAGCGTAAGCTCCACGCGGAGACTTTCCGGGGAAATGAAGGGAACGCTGCCTTTCATCGGCTTCTGGGAAATGCCGCTCTCCCGGGGGAGAATGGAGCCGTCGGCGACGAAGGCGATAAGACCCAGCCTGGGGAGCTCTTTGCGGATAAAATTCTGATCCTCGGAAAGCTCGATCACCTGCCGGACTTCTTCTGCCTTCAGATTCCGGTAGAAGAAGGACTGGGTCACAGCTTTGGGAAGAAAATCAAAAAATATCTTTTCCAGCTCCGATGCATTGATGGTCCGGCCGTTGGCGGGAAAGCCTACCTCAAAGCGGGCGATGAATTCTTTTTCCGTGATGGAGAGGGATGTCCGCTTTAAAATTTCCTGGCTGCAGCTGCTGGTGGAGAGAAGGCCGCTCTTTCCGGAGCCTTTTGCCCGGAAATTAAAGCGGGAGATGGCGGCCGAAAACTGCCGCGTGAGAAAATCCGCGAGGGCCGTCCGCTGAAAATCTTCCTTTAAATAAGTATCAGGGAAGCCGGCCCGCTCCCGCCAGATCCGGACACTGATGCTGGAGGGGGAAGCGAACGGGTCACCCTGCACATGGTCGATGGAAAGCCGATAGGTCCGGAAATCGTAAATTCCTTTCAGTCCCTTGTAGGCCGGATAACTTTTTCTATGGATGGAATGAAGGAGCTCCCGGAGCTCTTCTGACTGTTTCATAATGTACCTCCTAAAGTGAATGATACCTGCAAATTGCTACGCTTCAAAGCAACTCACACAATGTTATCTCCAGTATAGTCAACTTTCCTTTATTCGGCAAGCAGAGATATTCAGATATTTTTAAGGATATTCTTACTATCTCTTTATTGTCAATACACCAACCAGGTGGTAAAATAAACAATCGGACGGGCGGCGGCAGCCGTCTGAATGTGTGTGAAAGGAGAGAAACGTCATGTATCATGAGAAACTGACTCAAAAAGACGTGGAGCGTCTTCAGGAAGAGATCGATCACCGGAAGCTTGTGGTGAGAAAGGAAGCCATCGAGGCTGTGAAGGAAGCGAGAGCCCAGGGTGATTTAAGTGAGAACTTTGAATATTACGCAGCGAAAAGGGACAAGAATAAGAACGAGAGCCGGATCCGCTATCTGGAGAGAATGATCAAGAATGCGGAGATCATCACGGACAATTCCAGGGATGACGAGGTGGGCTTAAATAACACGGTCCAGCTTTATATGGAAGAGGACGATGAGACTGAGACCTACAAGCTCGTGACCTCCATCCGCGGCAATTCCCTTTCTGGCAGGATCAGTACGGAATCCCCCTTAGGAAAAGCAATCCTGGGCCATAAGGTAGGCGACCGGGTGGCGGTGAAGGTCAGCGATGACTACACCTATTATGTGGTGATTCGTTCCATTGAAAATACGGAGGATGACGGTTCCGACGCGATCCGTGGATTCTGATTCTAGGAGAAAAACAGTGAAAAAGAGAAAATTGAAAAGTACAAAAAAGGTGGCGGTCTTCCTGCTTTTGATGGCAGTCTGGATGGCGTCCTCCTTTGTCTGGCTGCAAAGCTATTTTGCGGACCTGACCATGGACAAACTGATCTTCCAGATGCGGGTGCCCATGACAGGAACCAATTCCGATATCATCTGGAACTATCTGCTTTACGCGGTGCCGCCCTGTCTCGTTATGGGCCTTCTGCTCTGGCTCCTTCTGAGAAAGCCGGAGCGGATCTTTAAATTCCGCATTTTTACGTTGCTTCGTAAAGGGCTTCTGCCGCTTTCGATTCTTTGTGTGCTGGTCTCAGCCGGCTATGGAATCTGGCGGTTTGACATTCCGGACTATCTCTACGCCCAGACCCATGCGTCAAAGCTCTATGAGAACCATTATGTGGATCCCAACACTGTGGAGCTGACTTTTCCGGAGAAAAAGAGAAACCTCATCTATATTTTCCTGGAATCCTTCGAGCAGACCTTTGCGTCGGCGGAATACGGCGGTTTTCAGGAGGAAAATCTGATTCCGAACCTGACGAAACTCCAGCGGGAAAAAGGAAGCACTTATTTCTCTGAACCCGGCGGGTACGGCATGACGGAGATGGCCAACTGCAGCTGGACCATGGCTTCCATGGTGGCCCAGACCAGCGGCATTCCGCTTTCCATTCCGCTGGCCCACAACGACTACGACATGTACGATACCTTCCTTCCCGGCGTCACGACTCTGGGACAGATTCTGGAAAAGGAAGGCTATCAGCAGGAGCTTCTTATCGGTTCCGAGGCGGCTTTTGCGGGAACCGACCACTATTTTGAACAGCATGGAAACTATGCGATCCGGGATTACGACTACGCCATCGAGAATGGCTGGATTCCGGAAGATTACTATGAATGGTGGGGCTTCGAGGATGAAAAACTCTTCGCCTTTGCAAAAGAAGAGCTGAACCGTCTCTATGAAACAGGAGAACCGTTCAACCTGACGATGGCTACAATGGACACCCATTGCGTGGAGGGCTACACCTGTGAGCTCTGCGAAGATGAGTACGAAAATCCCTATTACAATGTAATTTCCTGCTCCGACCGGCAGCTCTCAGCCTTTGTGGACTGGATCAAGGAACAGCCCTTTGCGGAAAATACAACGGTTGTGCTCTGCGGTGATCATCTGACCATGGATGCGGCCTATTCAGATTCCGTGGATGAAGATTTCCACCGGACAGATTTTAATGTGATTATAAATGCGGCGGCCGAGGCGGAAAATCCCCATGACCGGGTTTTCTGCGCCCTGGATCTGTTTCCGACGACGCTGGTGGCCCTGGGCGTGGAGATCCCCGGTAACCGGCTGGGTCTGGGGGCCAATCTTTTTTCCGATGAGCCCACCCTCTGCGAGTCCATGGGAACGGAAGAATTGGCAGACCAGATCAAGCAGACCAACAACTACTACAACAAACATTTCCTTTATGGAAAAAACAAAGCCTGAAATTCGGATTTCCCCTTGTTTACAAGGGGAAATTTCCGTATAATCAATACGGGGAGTGCAAAAGAGGAGGAACTAAATAAATGAAAGCATATGATATTATCATCATCGGCGCAGGCCCCGGCGGAATTTTTGCTGCCTACGAGCTGATGAAACAGAAACCGGACCTGAAAGTGGCTGTTTTTGAGGCGGGCCACATGCTGAATAAGAGAAAATGTCCCATTGACGGAGTGAAAATCAAATCCTGTATCCATTGCAAGAGCTGTTCCATTATGAGCGGTTTCGGAGGAGCGGGAGCTTTTTCTGACGGAAAATACAACATCACGAACGATTTCGGCGGCACTCTCTACGAGCACATCGGCAAACAGCCGGCCATTGAGCTCATGAAATATGTGGATGAGATTAATCTGATCCACGGCGGCGAGGGAACGAGACTTTATTCCACAGCAGGAACAAAGTTCAAGAAGATCTGCATGCAGAACGGCCTGAATCTTCTCAACGCTTCCGTTCGTCACCTGGGAACCGATATCAACTATGTGGTTCTGGAAAATCTTTACAATGAGCTTGAGAAAAAGGTGGATTTCTACTTTGACAAGCCGGTTCTGAAAATGGAAAAATTACCGAGCGGCTACCGCATTCACTGTGCGGATGAGTTTTTCGACTGCGATCAGTGTATTGTTTCCGTCGGAAGAAGCGGAAGCAAATGGATGGAGGAAGTCTGTAAGGAGATGGATATCCCCACAAAGTCCAACCGTGTGGATATCGGTGTCCGCGTCGAGCTTCCGGCCGTCATTTTCTCAGATCTGACCGATGAGCTTTATGAGAGCAAGATCGTTTACCGTACCCACCAGTTTGAGGACAATGTCCGTACCTTCTGCATGAATCCCCACGGTATCGTGGTAAGTGAGAACACCAACGGCATCGTCACCGTAAACGGCCACAGCTATGAGGGACTGGACAAGCAGACGGAGAACACGAACTTCGCCCTTCTTGTGGCAAAGCATTTCTCCGAGCCCTTCAAGGACAGCAACGGCTACGGTGAGAGCATTGCCCGCCTTTCCAACATGCTGGGCGGCGGCGTTATCGTACAGCGTTTCGGTGATCTGGAGCGAGGAAGACGAAGCAATGAGAAACGAATCGCCGAGGGGCTTGTAACGCCGACCCTGGCAGCTACGCCGGGAGACTTAAGCCTGGTACTGCCGAAACGGATCTTGGACGGTATCGTGGAGATGATCTATGCACTGGATAAGATCGCTCCGGGAACAGCCAATGATGATACCCTGCTTTATGGCGTGGAAGTCAAGTTCTACAATATGGAGGTTTCTCTGGACGAACATCTGGAGAGCATCTATCCGGGTCTCTACATCATCGGCGACGGAAGCGGCGTAACCCATTCCCTTTCCCATGCTTCCGCTAGCGGCGTTTATGTGGCAAGAAATATTGTTGAGCGGATGGAAGGAAAAGAAGCGTAAGATGCAGGAATTTCCTGTGTCTGAAAAAGAAGCCACGGAATAGGTAAGAAAATATTGGTGAAATTGAGAAGTGCTGTTGCAATCACTTATTTTGATGATTAGCAACAGCCTTTTTAAAATGCTGCAGCGGCGACCTTCCTATAAGCTTTATTTGACTGCATATCGCAAAATCCCCAAAATCTCAATTGCAGTCAATGAAACCACCAAAAATGCATGACCAAAGGAGGCCAGCCTGTCCCTTCGAATATTTTTTTGATGTCACCAAAATAATAAAAAAATCATTCTTTTCATGGAACATCTCTCCGCATCATGATAAAATGAAAAAAGCGAAATAACAGGAGGGTATTACGATGACAGAAAAAGAACTCAAGACTCTTCTTGCAGATATGACGCTGGAGGAGAAGGTGGATCAGATGAACCAGGTGGCAGCGGGAATGTTTTCCGGCGATATCACAGCGATGGGGCCAATGGCGGCGAAACTTTATCCGCCGGAGGTGCTGGCCCGGACTGGTTCCGTTCTCGGCGGCATGGGAGCGGAAGCGCTGAAAAAGCTTCAGAAAGAGCAGATCGAAAAGCAGCCCCACAAAATCCCAATGCTTTTCATGCTGGACGTGATCAACGGCTTCAAAACCGTTTATCCGATTCCACTGGGACAGGGCGCAAGCTTTGATCCGGAGCTTTCCAGGGAGTGTGCGGCTATGGCAGCGGAGGAAGCGGCCGTGAGCGGCGTTCATGTGACTTTTGCGCCGATGACGGACCTTGTCCGTGACGCGCGCTGGGGCAGAGTCATGGAGTCCACCGGTGAGGATCCCTATCTCAACAGTCTGTTCTGCGCGGCTATGGTAAAAGGTTTCCAGGGGGACGACCTCAGGGAAGAAGGTCAGGTGGCAGCCTGCGTGAAGCATTTTGCAGGGTATGGTGGAGCCACAGCGGGAAGAGATTACAATACGGTGGAGCTTTCCGAGCACACCTTCCGGGAATTTTACCTGCGATCCTATGAGGCCGGTGTGAAGGCCGGAGCCGCCATGGTCATGACTTCCTTTAACACCGTGAACGGCACTCCTGCTACCGGAAACCGCTGGCTCATGCGGAGGATCCTCCGGGAGGAGATGGGCTTTGACGGCGTTCTGATTTCTGACTGGGCCGCCATCGAGGAGATGATCCCCCACGGCTACTGCGCGGACAGGAAAGAGGCTGCGATCCGGGCCATCAGAGCCGGGGTGGATATCGACATGATGACCGGCATTTACAGCGAGCAGCTGGCAAAGCTGGTAAAGGAAGGCACGATTCCGGAGTCTCTCGTGGATGAAGCCTGCCTGCGGATTCTGACCCTGAAAAACAAGCTGGGTCTCTTTGAAAATCCCTTCAAAGATGCGGATGAAGCGAAAGAAAAGACCGTGATCCGCTCTGAGAAACACCGGGCTCTGGCGAAAAAGGCAGCGGCAGAATCCTTTGTCCTTCTGAAAAATGAGAAGAAAATCCTTCCGTTGAAAAAGACCAGCAAGATCGCTTTCGTTGGCCCCTATGTGAAGAGTCGGAATCTCTTCGGCTCCTGGTCTTTCATCGCCGAGGCGAAGGATGTGGAGAACCTCGAGGAGGCTCTGAAAAAAGTGGAAACCGAAGAAAATATGACTTTCAGCCGCGGCTCCTCCGTGCTGGGAACAGCCTTTAAGCTCCAGGGCTTCGAGGAGAGCGAAAAAGAGGACTTCACAGAAGAGGAAGAGCAGGTAATGTTGGAGGAAGCTGTGAAGGCGGCAAAAGAGGCGGAAATCGTGGTGCTTGCCGTCGGCGAGGACCGGCTTCAGAGCGGTGAGGCCGCCAGCCGGGGCTTCCTGGATCTTCCGGAAGTGCAGAAACGGCTGTTTGATGCGGTGACAGCGGCAAATGAAAACGTTGTGACGGTCCTTTTCTCCGGCCGTCCGCTGGACCTTCGGGAGGTTTCTGCAAAATCCAAAGCCCTTCTGGAGGTCTGGATGCCGGGAAGCGAGGGAGCCGCAGCCATCGTGGAGATTCTTTTTGGAGAACAGGCTCCCCAGGGAAAACTTCCCATGAGCTTTCCATACTGCGTGGGGCAGGTACCGGTACACTATAACGCTTACGCCACAGGACGTCCGGTGACACCGGAAAATGCTAGGGAGCGTTTTCATTCCAGATATATTGATATCCCGAATCAGCCGATCTACTCCTTCGGCTATGGCTTAAGCTATACGGATTTTGAAATCTCCAGGATCGCTCTGGATCGGGAAGAGATGAAGGCTTCGGAGACCATCCATGCCTCTGTGACCGTGAAAAATATCGGCGACCGGGAGGGCACAGAGACCCTGCAGCTTTATCTTCACGACCGAGCAGCTTCCGTGGTTCGCCCGGTGAAAGAGCTGAAAGGCTTCCAGAAGGTAAAATTGCAGCCGGGTGAGGAAAAGAAAGTAACCTTTGCCATCACCGAGGAGATGCTTCGTTTCCTCACCGAGGACGGCGTATGGGCCAGCGAGCCGGGAGCTTTCGACCTCTACATCGGCGGGGCCAGCAATACGGAAAATCAGGCAGTATTCAAACTGACGGAATAGAAAGGACAGAAAAATGGTAAAGATCGATCTGATCACCGGCTTTTTGGGAGCCGGAAAGACGACATTTATCCGGAACTATGCGGAATATCTCATGGGAAAAGGAGAAAATATCGGGATTCTGGAAAATGATTTCGGTGCAGTTAATGTGGATATGATGCTTCTGCAGGATCTGGAGGGGGAGCATTGTGAGCTGGAGATGGTTTCCGGGGGCTGTGATAAGGACTGCCACCGGAGACGTTTCAAGACGAAGCTTATTGCTATGGGCATGTGCGGTTACGATCGGGTGCTGGTGGAGCCCTCCGGTGTGTTTGATGTGGATGAATTTTTTGATGCTTTAAGGGAAGAGCCGCTGGACCGCTGGTACCAGGTAGGAAGCGTTCTTACCGTTGTGGATGCACATCTTTCTCCGGAACTTTCCGAAGAAGCAGATTATATTCTGGCTTCCGAGGTGGCAAATGCGGGAAAAATCCTCTTAAGTAAGACGGAAGATGCATCCCAGGAGGAGATCGTGGATACGAAGGTTCACTTAAACCGGGCACTGGAAGGCGTTCAGTGCAGCCGGAGACTGGATCCGGAGAAGGATATTTTCGGGAAAAAGTGGGAAGACCTGACCGATGAAGAATGGAAGGTTATTTCCGAAAGTGGTTTTCATGCAGAGAGTTGGAGGAAGCTGGATCTGAGTGAGGAGGAAGTCTTTCAGTCTCTTTATTTTATGGATCAGAAGACAGAGGTGGAGCGGGCTAAGACGATCGCAGAAAATCTTCTGAAGGATCCTTCCTGCGGAAAAGTTCACCGGGTCAAGGGCTTCCTGCTGGATGAAAGGGGACAGTGGCTGGAACTTAATGCCACCGCCCGTGAGCTGACGGTAAAACCGGTGGCTGTCGGACAGGATGTGATCATCGTCATCGGTGAAAAGCTGGACAAAGAGAAGATCAGTTCTTTTTTTGAAAATACAGTTGTTGTGCATAAAAATTCATGATAGACTATGGATGTTTGGTAATTGTGCAGGAACTGCTATCCTTTTGAAGGTACTGGACAGTTACGATGGTTGTGGGGTTGCGGAAGCTGCGGAGCAGCCAGGCAATTCGCAGGCAGGAAGATAAGTAAAGGAGAACGATTATGCCAGTATTTGATTTCAGCAATGCATCAACAGAAAAAACAGAAGATTCCGTTTGTACATATACCACCTTTGCATCCGATGAGAATACGACTTCTCCGGAGCAGCCGATCCTTGTGCTCGCCAACAGCGTGAGACAGTGGAAACATCATTCCTGCGGCGTTTTTTCCAATCCGGAGAAAAAGACCGCCTTTGAGTTCCAGGAGGAGGACGGCGTTCTGAGCGCGGACATCCTGAAAGTGGACGCCCGTTTCGTGAGCCTGATCCGGTGGCTGGGGGATAACCATATTCATGTGCGGCTTTCCGGCCAGAATACTTCCGGGGGCTATGCGGTTTATAAGATCCGTGAGACGGCTTTTGGAGGCGGCACGAAGCTTTCCGCCGAGGACGGTTTCCTGCAGTTTATGATCGAGCGGCTTCTTTCCAGCAATGCACCGGAGGAGGAAGCGGAGGACGAGGATCAGGAGGAAGCCGGAGATGAGATGAAGCTCACGAGCATTCAGAGCATCACAGATTTCATGACCTGTGCGGGCCGGACCCTGCCGGACAACATCCGTCTCTGGGCCAGAAGAAACCTGGCTGTGGCCCGCTCTCACGAGGTTTCCCCGGAGGAGCGCCGCCACGCTCAGCGTGCTCTTTCTATCATGATGAATGTGCAGTGGAAAAACAATTACTTTGAGGCCATCGATCCCGTGGAGGCCCGCCGGATTCTGGACGAAGAGCTCTACGGCATGGAGAAGGTAAAACAGAGAATCATCGAGACGATCATTCAGATCAACCGGACCCACACGCTTCCGGCTTATGGCCTGCTTCTCGTAGGCCCTGCAGGAACCGGTAAATCCCAGATTGCCTATGCGGTAGCGAGAATCCTTCGTCTCCCCTGGACGACTCTCGATATGAGTTCCATCAACGATCCGGAGCAGCTCACCGGAAGCTCCCGTATCTATGCAAACGCAAAACCAGGTATTATTATGGAAGCTTTCTCTGCGGCCGGAGAGTCTAACCTGGTCTTTATCATCAACGAGCTGGACAAGGCAGCCTCCGGAAAAGGTAACGGAAACCCGGCAGATGTGCTTCTGACGCTTCTCGATAACCTAGGCTTTACAGACAACTACATGGAGTGCATGATCCCCACTGTGGGCGTTTATCCGATTGCTACGGCCAATGAGAAGGACCAGATCAGCGCGCCGCTGATGTCCCGTTTCGCAGTCATCGACATTCCGGACTATACCGACGAAGAGAAGAAAGTCATTTTCTCCAAATTCGCCCTTCCCAAGGTGCTGAGACGGATGAGCCTTAAGGAAAACGAGTGCCAGGTGGCACCGGACGGACTGGATGCCGTTATCGAAAAATACAGAGATACAACCGGTATCCGTGACCTGGAGCAGGCAGCGGAGCATATCGCAGCCAACGCGCTCTACCAGATCGAGGTGGACCATGTTTCTGAGGTGGTGTTCCATGCGGATATGGTGAGAAGCCTCCTGGGCTAATGGGGACGGTTTTTTTGGCTTTTTATGTGTCCCTGTTGGTTTGATACAGTAAAAAATATCCTGACAGATCCTGCAGTTTTTACTCTGCGATCTGGTCAGGATATTTTTTTCGGCTTAATTAACTGTGTGGATCGAAGCCTTCTGGATGATCGGATAGCGCACCAGAGTGGAAGACTCCAGATCCTCATGGTTCATGTAGACCGCGGAGATCTGGCGGTTGTCGTAGGTGGTGTAGTAGTAGATGCCTTTGTCTGCGTTGCAGCAGGAGGAGTAGAGGGTGATCTCATACTTGCCGTTTTCGAGGAGGCAGCAGCCTCTCTGCTGTTCCACGGAAGTGAGGATGTGGAAAAACTGGCTGACGCTTTCCTCCTCAGAGTCCCCGGAGCAGGCGTTCATTTTCGTGAAAGCGGCCCGGATGAAACGGGACTGGGAAGAGAGATCGCCAGGAAGTCCGATGGCTCCCATACCGCGGCTGTAAGTCTTGAAAGGTAACTCTTTGGAAAAATGATTCTCCGGGGTGGCCGGGGAGAGCTGCATATAGTTGTTGAGCTGGAACATCTGATAGGGGAAGGGCGGATTGTTGGTGAGAACGCCGACGGGATTGTCGTAAACGTGAAGGCCGTCTTTCATGGCCTCCAGGGTGATGGATTCGGTTCGGTCGGAGATCAGCCAGTGGAGTTGGGCCAGGGGCAGCTTCTCACTGAAAGGAATGTTCGTGAGGTTCATGCGGGCGATGAGCTCCCGTGCCTCTTTTACGGAAGCGCACTGGCCGAGAAGCCAGGGGATCAGCTCAAACTGGGCCACATTGTCTTTTTCCGGGACAGGCTCCTGATAGGCGGCGTTGCCGACGAAGTTCAGGCCGGCGATGCATAAGCCCTTTTCGTTGACGGCGTCGTAATAGAGGGGATAATCCCCGGCAATATAGGCCATGCCGATCATGGCATAATGGGCAGTGAGCTCTTTTTCAAGACTGCGAAAATGGAAGGGATAGTTTCTCGGAGTGATGGTCACTTCGTCCCCGTAGGAAAATTCATAGTCCAGATTTCGTCCAAAATAAAAATCTCCGGTGAGATAGGTTGCTGCGGTACACATAGGAAAACCTCCTGTCTAAGATTTGCTGAAAGACACTATACTGCAAAGCAGCGGGGGATGCAAGGGAGATTTTCTGAAAAATGTATAAGGTTTTTATTATGTAAAACATAAAATAATACGCATTTACTTCTATATAAAATCTGCTATACTAGTACAGTGAATATTAAGTAACCGCCATATTGACTTGTCTGATTTTTCATCTGCTGCGTTGTCGTCAATCGACGTAGCCACCGCTACGCCTCATTCCTCCGCCTTGCATATGAAGAAATCATCCTGCATCAATATAGCAGATACTTAATTTTCACTGTACTAGAAACCGGAGGATTGCGTATGAAAAAGAAAAATTTGTTGTGGAAATTGTTTGTGTCTACGTTTTATATTAGCGCTTTTACCTTTGGCGGGGGCTATGTAATCGTAAGCCTGATGAAAAAGAAATTTGTGGATGAATATCACTGGATCGAGGAGGAGGAGATGCTGGACCTCATTGCGATTGCCCAGTCTTCGCCCGGGGCCATTGCCGTAAACGGGGCCATCGTTGTGGGCTACAAGCTGGCGGGAATGATCGGAGCGGCTACGGCGATCCTGGCGACGATCCTGCCGCCTTTTCTGATTCTGTCGATTTTGTCTGTTTTTTACAATGCGTTTCAGGATAATTTTCTCGTGAGTCAGATGCTGAACGGCATGCAGGCCGGGGTGGGAGCTGTCATCGCTTCCGTGGTTTACGATATGGGAAGAGGCGTTCTGAAGGAAAAAGATCCGCTCTCCATGGTCATCATGGCAGGAGCATTCATGGTGGTCTGTGTCTTTGAAGTGAATGTGATTTATGTGGTGATTGCGAGCGGCCTCATCGGCGCGGTGCGGACCTGGATTCAGGAGAGGAGGGCGAAAGCATGATTTACCTGCAGCTTTTTATCAGTTTTCTGCAGATCGGAATGTTCAGCTTTGGCGGCGGCTATGCGGCCATGCCTCTGATTCAGGGGCAGGTGGTGACACTGCATCACTGGCTTTCTATGGAGGAATTTACAGATCTTATCACGATCTCTCAGATGACTCCTGGTCCCATTGCCGTGAACTCGGCTACCTTTGTGGGCATCAAGATTGCCGGGATCCCTGGGGCGATCGTGGCGACATTTGGCTGTATTCTTCCATCCTGTGTGATCGTTACTCTGTTGGCAAAGCTGTATCTGAAATACCGGAACATGGGAATGCTCCAGGGGATCCTGGGGTCTTTAAGACCGGCAGTGGTAGCTATGATCGCTTCCGCAGGAATTGCCATTCTGATCACGGCTTTCTGGGGAGGACGGGCTTCTGTTTCCCTTCCGGATACGAACTGGAGCCTGGTGGTGATTTTTGTGATCTCCATGGTACTTCTCCAGAAATTTAAGAAAAATCCGATTTTCGTCATGGTGCTGGCAGGCGTTCTGAAAACCGTTTGGGCCTACATGGAAAAGGTGCTATGATCTGCCGGATGGCTCTGCTGATCCCGCAGATCAAGAACCGGGCGCTTCTGACTGCAGCAGCGGCGTCTCTGGTTCGGCGGACAGCAGGCCAGATGAAAAGATTTCGGAAAAGAAAAAGGACCGTCGCAGAAAACGGTCCTTTTTCTTATTGTCAGGTCAAAATAGCTTTAGCGTTGTGTGAAAAAACTCCCGTGATATAATAAAGGCAGGTTCACCAACCGTGAAGGTGGAAAAGCTCTCTTTTTTTCTGCTTTGTGTATATTGGAATAGTATTTTAAAATGAACCATGGTAGAATAAAGCAAAGATAAAACGAAAATTTTTAAATAAAATTTTGAAAATTACCGAAGGAGATCTCTGTAATGTTTATATTTTTATCCGTGTGTTCACTTTTAGTACCGTTATCTATGATTATATTGGGATATATGTGGAAAGATAAGCCTCCTAAAGATCGGCAGGGGAATTCAGGATATCGAACTACTATGTCAAGGATGAATGATGAAACATGGAGATATGCACACAGATGTTGGGGCGGCATAAACTTTGTTTTAGGAATTATTCTGCTGATACTATCTATTTTTATTTTGATCTTAACGAAAGATGATACAAACTTTGAAATGATTTCTGTTTATTTGGTGTTTTCACAATTAGGAATTATGGTGCTTACAATTATTCCGACAGAATTTTTTCTGCATAAGCATTTTACAGAGCAAGGAATGAAAAAATAGCTAACTTACGATTGGCGGAAATGAAAATTGGAATTTGGAGGATTGAATTATGTGGAATGAATTAGGTATAAGTGGAGGAACCGCAATTGTTATTTTGATTGCGCTGTATTTTGTTATCAAATGGGCAGTGAAAAATGGCATCCAAGAAGCCTACAGTGCTATCACTGGAAAGAAAACTGATGAAGATGAAGATATCCAAAACGAAAAAGAATTTGGTTTGGATGCAGAAGATAAGTAACTCCAAGCTTGTGGAAACGACTGAAAGGAGGCATTAGATGTTCTATATTGTTTTTGACTTTGCAATGGCAGTGATTATGCTTTTATTTGGAATATGGTTTTATAGGTCAAAAGGACAAGCATCTAAATTCTTGTCTGGTTATAATATGAAATCGGCAGAAGAACGAAAAAAATATGATGAAAATGCTATGTGTAAGGCATATGGGAAGAGAATGATGTTTATGTCACTTCCTTTTATTGCTGGAATGATTATAGATATTTGGTATATAGGAACTGGTTGTTTAATTGCATGGGCGATATGGTTTGTTATGTTTATTCTGTTGCTTATAGATAGACATAAAAGAGAAAATTAAATTTTCGGAGGGTCGAGACGTTACACTATGTAGAATAAAAAAATTTTGACATTCTCACAAATGCGTGCTAATATGATTATAGAAAAAGAGTGCTACCGATAGACGGTTAGTCCACATACTTATTGATTACAAAGATAACCGCTTAGCTTGCAGACAGGGCGGTTATTTTTGTGGTTTATGATTATCTTTGCCTAATGTATATCCGATACTAAAGCAGGTTAAGCCGAAGCTCACTACTGCTATGAAGTCAACAATACTCATTGGCTTAGCCCTCCTTTCCACTGGATTCTCTTGCGAGTTTCTATGTAATCAGAGGGTCACAGGTCTCCGTTTCACCTCGGTCGTTGCAAAACGAGTGCTACTAGCACTCTGCAACCCTCTGGAGAAGGACTAACCGCCTACCGTTATGGTAGCACCCATGTTTCGATTATAACAGTCAAGGTGGGAATCTGCAACCGGAAAGTTGACAGCTCATGAAAATCTGGCTGTGATACCATTTTGATACTAAAAAATAAAGAGAACAGAAATATAGCGTAGAAATCCTATAACACAGGACAATAAAGACACGAAAATCACAGAAAATAATGAGATTCTAAGAACCTCACAAACGTGAAGGTGGACGTACTGTAGTTATAGCATTTACATGAAATTTGCGATTACAGCAGTCCCTCCTCGATCAGCAATTCTATAACCCGGGCTTCACGCTCAAACATCATAGAGTTATGGAGACTGTTCCGCACATTACGATTCTTTTGAATTGCAATGTGTGGTTCGACAAATTCCAATGTAAAACTTTCCATTGCTTCATAATTGTCTAAGCACTGTGCAACAGTTTCGTTTTCAGCATCGCAGAGGTAGTAATAGTTATCCTGTACAAAGCATTCCGTTGCATCTTTATCACTTTTTTGAATACGATGCACATAGCCGTATTCTTTTACCGTATCAGGTCTGACCACCAAACCTGCTTCTTCACGAGTTTCACGTATCATCGCACGGACAGGAGATTCCTCTCCTTCCATTCCACCGCCTGGAAACTTGTAATAGTCATATTTTAAGCTATGGATCATAGCAATCTTTTTTTCGCGGATTATGATGCTTCTTGCCGAATTTCGCACAAACCTATGAGTGCAATTGTCATAATCGCGTTTATCCATTTCAAATAGTAACCTCATATAACCTCCAATAGAATGTGCTTCATTTCTGAGATAAAAAGCAAAACAGCCGACCGCTGTCAATGGTCAAGAGGAACGGCTGCGTCACCATTGACAGCGCCTGTCCGTTTTGCTTTTGGAAAATGCCCCAAATCCCTGAACGATTTCAGAGAAATCGGCTACGCTCCTGAAGAGCGGAATATCACGCCTCAAACAACGTACAGCCCATTTTTTTAAATTCTACGATCTTCTGGCGAAGCAGATCAACGGATACATTCAGGTACCGGCTGCTGCAGTCGATGCAGAAAAATTCTTCGGCGCCGCGGTTGTAGATCTTTTTGTGGAGGGCGATCTCGTCTTTGGTGAGAGAGCGCCCACATTCTTTACAGTGTGCCATTATTTCTCCGGTTTTACCAGCTCTGCGATGACAACCTGAGACTGGCAGCCGCGAAGGACGGCGGTGTAGGCATCCTGGAAGGTACCAAGCTCTTCGCCGGTGATGGCGTCGGTGATCTTCAGGAAAAGACCGGACTCGGAATGGATGCCGAGATCGTCAAAGCAGATGCTCATATGGCAGGGGCCTTCGGTCGGCTCGCCGATGTTGAAAAAGCCGATGGCCACGCGGTTCCCGGAGAGGATTTTGCCTAAGGTATAGTGTTTGTCACCGACATTCTCAATGAGAAAAGCAGGGCAGCACTCCCCGTCCTGGTTGATGGCGATGAGGCCTTTGTTCAGAAGAGTTGCTTTGTTGGACCCGTCAATGCTCCGGATATCGGCGCCGATGATCAGCGGGGAGGTAAGGAATGCCCACATGGCAAAGTGCTGGAGATACTGCTCATCGCTGCAACCGCCGATGCCGACGTTTCCTTTTCCGTGCATGCCAACGATAAGCATGTCCAGATCATTGTAGCAGCCGGGAGCGTTGCCCTCGATGTTTTCCACCTGCTGTTTGAAGATATCCTGATAGCTTCTCGGCACGTCGAAAATGTCTCCGGTGGAACGGTAGGTGTGAGCGCCTCTGGAGCGCATCCAGCCAGAGGGATCGTATTTACCCCAGTTGCAGGCGGCAAAAAGGATGTCGCGGCCGGTGTGGCGAAGGGCCATAGCCATCGTAAGATAGGCGTTTTTCGCATCGCCGCTTACCGGGAAGTTACAGAAATCATATTTCAGGTAGTCCACACCCCATTCGGCGAACTGGCGGGCATCCTCGAATTCGTGACCGTAGCTGCTGGGATAGCCGGCACAGGTCTTTGTTCCGGCACAGGAATACATGCCAAATTTCAGTCCTTTGGAATGAATATAATCGGAAAGTGCTTTCATTCCGCTGGGGAAAAGCTTTGGATCCGGAACGAGCTTTCCGTCCACACGCTCTTTTAAGGACCAGCAGTCGTCGATGATCACATACTCGTAACCGGCGTCCTTGTATCCGTCATTCACCAGCTGGTCTGCCATCTCCATGATCAGCTTTTCATTGATGTGCTCCCCGAAGGTATTCCAGGAGTTCCAGCCCATAGGCGGTTTCTTTGCAGTCATTAGAACCTCTTTTCCGGCAGATGTTTCTGCCTAAGTTTTATGGTGATTTTATTGTACCATTTTTGCAGGAAAAAGGAATGTCTGATTGACCGAATATTGTTCAAAAAAAGAAGTCCCCTGCTTCCATTACAAAAAGCAGGGGGGCTTTCTTCGTTACAGGATATCGATGTATTCTCCGGCCAGAGCCTTGTTCATGCTGCGGACAGCACAGAATTTTCCACACATGCTGCAGGTGTCGCTGTGGTCATCCTCAGGTCTGCGGCTGTCCCGGATCGCTTTGGCAGTTTCGGGATCCAGCGCACAGGCATATTGTTTTTCCCAGTCCAGTTTCTGACGGGCATCTGCCATACGGTCATCCTGGTCACGGGCTCCAGGGATCCCTTTGGCAATGTCTGCTGCGTGAGCGGCGATCTTGGAGGCAATGATGCCCTGTTTTACATCTTCCACGTTGGGAAGAGCCAGATGCTCGGCAGGAGTCACATAGCAAAGGAAGGCTGCACCGTTCATGGCTGCCACAGCTCCACCGATGGCAGCTGTGATGTGATCATAACCAGGAGCAATGTCGGTTACCAGAGGACCGAGGACATAGAAGGGAGCGCCCATACAGATGCTCTGCTGTACCTTCATGTTTGCGGCTACCTGATCCAGGGGCACATGACCGGGACCTTCCACCATGACCTGTACATTATGATCCCAGGCACGTTTGGTCAGTTCTCCCAGACGGACAAGCTCCTCGATCTGACATACATCCGTTGCATCGGCCAGACAGCCCGGACGGCAGGCATCACCGAGAGAGATGGTGACATCGTATTCCTCACAGATGTCCAGGATCTCGTCAAAATGTTCATAGAAGGGATTTTCCTCACCGGTCATGCTCATCCAGGCGAAGACAAGGCTTCCGCCACGGCTGACAATGTTCATTTTTCTTTTGTGTTTCTTGATCTGTTCAATGGTTTTGCGTGTGATGCCGCAGTGCAGGGTAACAAAATCCACGCCATCCTGCGCATGAAGACGGACCACATCGATAAAATCCTGGGCGGTCAGAGTCGCCAGATCCCGCTGATAGTGGATCACACTGTCATAGACAGGAACGGTTCCGATCATGGCAGGACATTCATGTGTCAGCTTCTGCCGGAAAGGCTGGGTGTTTCCATGGCTGGAAAGATCCATGATGGCCTCTGCACCAAGCTTTACAGCACTCATGACCTTTTGCATTTCGATGTCGTAATCTTTACAGTCACGGGAAACGCCAAGGTTTACATTGATCTTGGTGCGGAGCATGCTTCCAACGCCCTCCGGGTTCAGGCCGACATGGTTTTTGTTTGCACAGATGGCAACTTTTCCTTCGGCGACAAGCTTCATAAGAGCCTCTGTCGTCATGTTTTCTTTCTTTGCGACAATTTCAAGTTCCGGTGTCAGGATGCCTTTTCTGGCAGCATCCATCTGGGTTGTGTAATTTCTCATGCTTGTTTTGCCTCCTTCATGATTTGAGTCTGGAATCCTGGCGTCAGCAAAACACGGACAGCACGCATGAGCAGCCCGGAATACTGACGCCTGAAACTTCATCTTTTCAAGTGATGGTTTCTTGCCGGATGAGACCGGCTTTTTTAAAGCGGCACAAAGTGGTGTCCCCAATGTACCGCCGGACAGATGAAGTCTGGTTTTATCTGTCCTTCAAGGGTCTGTATCAGCAGACTCCCTGTTTTCTGTTTAATGAGCAGAAGAGAGCTCTCTCATGACGCCGCCCTTTTCCAGGACCGTGATCAGGAGGAACGCAAGGATGCTTCCTGCTACGGTGGAGATCAGGAAAGGTACAATGTAAACAAAGATACCGGCAGGTGTAAGGCCCATCAGATAAACAGCCACCGGATAAGCAGCGATGCCGCCGAGGATTCCGGTTCCCAGTGCTTCCGCAGCACAGGTAAGGCTCAGTTTACGGGAGAAATGGTAAACAAGACCGCAGCAGAGTGCGCCAACCATACTTCCCGGGAAAGCCATGAGACTTCCAAGAGCCAGAAGATTGCGGAGAAGGCTTGCGATAAAGGCAATGCCGATCCCCCAGAAGGGGCCTAAGGTGACAGCAGCCAGAATGTTGACCATATGCTGTACCGGGGCACATTTACTGCCGGCTACCGGAAAGCTGATAAAGCTTCCTACAACAGCAAGAGCGGTGAATACGCCTGCAAGTGCAATTTTTTTCGTTGAGAGATTGGTTTTCATGGACAATTTTCTCCTTTCAGTCGTCAGATGTTTAATAAGAAAGGATCCCCACCTGAATGGAGATCCTGCGCTGTCCAGAATAAAAAAAGAGATGCGGGGGGCACCTCTAAATAATCTTGGTATGTATTCCCTCCGTTGGCATTATCCAAATCAGGTTCCGGGTCGAAACGGAATCACGTCTCCTCTCAGCCGGCTTTCGCCAGCTCCCCTCTTTTCATGAAATTGTCCGGAAACATTATAACGCAGACAGAAAAAGTTTGCAAGCTGTTTTTCTGACGGAAAAAACAGGGTAGGCAAGAAGGAGAGAACGTGTTATCCTAAGGGTACAGTGTTTTCGAAAGAAACAGACGGAGGAAAAGAAAAATGAATTTTAGAGAAAGAAGAACAAAAATTTTTGATACCATGGAGGTGGATTCTGCGCTGATCCTTTTTTCAGGAATCGAGCTTCATGTAAGTGCGGACGAGTACCTGCCTTTTGAGGCAAACCGGAACTTTTTCTATCTGACCGGACTCCGCAGAGATCATATGATCCTGCTGATGAAAAAGACGGAAAAAGAAGAGAAAAGCATCCTTTTCATCGAGGAGGCGGACCCGACCCAGGAGCGCTGGTTCGGAAGAAAAGTCACTGTCTCCGAGGCACAGGAGATCTCCGGCATCGAGGATGTTCGTTTCCTGGATTCCTTTGAAGGAATGGTAAGCAGCATGATGGACAGAGAGGACATTTCCACCCTGTATTTCGACTGCTTCCGCTACCAATACGAGGATCTTCCGGACTACAACGCTGTAAAAGCGAAGGAGTTTGCCGACAAATATCCGGGCCGCAGGATCAAAAACATCGCTCCGACTGTCGCTGCTCTTCGTATGTGGAAGGATGAGGACGAGATCGAGCTGGTGAAAAAGGCCATCGACATCACGGACAAGTCTCTCCAGTTTGTCATGAAAAATCTGAAGCCGGGCAATACTGAATATCAGGCACAGGCTGATTTCGAGTATATGGTTCACCATCAGGGTGCCGACGGCACTTCCTTCCCGACGATTGCCGGAAGCGGAGCCAACGGAACCATGCTTCACTATGAGACCAACCAGGACGTCTGCGAGGACGGAACCCTTCTTCTCATGGATCTGGGAGCCAAATTTAACGGCTACTGCGCCGACATCACCAGAACTTATCCGGTGAACGGAAAATATTCTGAGCGCCAGAGACAGGTTTACGAGGTTGTTCTGGCAGCAAACCGCAAGGTGGCTGAGGTGGCAAAACCGGGCATGACCTTGCGCGAACTCAACGAGATCACCAAAGATGTGCTGGCTGAGGGCTGCATCCGCTTAGGTCTCATCGAGAACAAGGACGAGATCGGCACCTACTATATGCATGGCGTTTCCCATCATCTGGGCATTGACGTTCATGACGTGACAGTAGCAGGCAGCGAAAAGCTTCAGCCGGGAGCCATCATCACCGATGAGCCGGGCCTTTACATCGACGAGTGGGAGATAGGCATCCGTATCGAGGACGATATCCTGATCACCGAGGATGGCTGCGTTGTTCTTTCTGATGCGATCATCCGCGATCCGGACGAGATCGAAGCATTTATGGCACAGCAGAACAGATAATACAGATAATACAGAGAATTATGGGCGTGACATCGGTCGCGCCTTTCTTTTTTTACAAAACGGTTACAACTTTCCACAGTGGGTTTATGCTAAAATGGAACTGAGGTGAAAATATGCGAGGAAAAATTTTAGTGATAGAGGATGAAATGGCCATCAACGACCTGATTTCCATGAATCTGGAGGTGACGGGCTATGAGGTCGTTTCCTGTCTGGATGGGCTGGAGGCGGAGGAAACTCTGAAAAAAGAGGCGGATTTTGATCTGGCCTTGGTGGATATCATGCTTCCGGGAAAGGATGGCTTTGCGCTTTTGCCGGAGCTGAAGGCGGCAGGGATTCCGGTGATTTTCCTGACGGCGAAAGCGGATGTCCAGAGTAAGGTCCGGGGACTGAAAGAAGGGGCGGAGGATTATATTGTAAAGCCTTTTGAGATGCTGGAACTTCTGGTCCGTGTGGAAAAGGTGCTGGAGCGTCATCAAAAAGGGAGAGAAATCCTGAAAGTAGGGGATGTGGAGATTGACACGGAGAAGAGGAGCGTCACGAAGGCGGGGGAAGAGATTTATTTAAAGCCCATGGAATATGACTGTCTTCTGATGTTTGTCCGCCACAAAAACAAGGCACTGACCAGAGAACAGCTTTTAAAGGCTCTCTGGGGCGTGGACTTTGAGGGAGAGACCAGAACGGTGGACGCCCATGTGGGCAGGATCCGGAAAAAACTTGGTTTTCAGGACGTGATCCGGACCATTCCCCGGATCGGGTACCGGCTGGAGGTGGATGAGTGAAGCTTTTTAAAAAGTTGTTTCTGCAGATTTTTCTGGCGTTTCTGGTCTTGTCCCAGGCAGTGTTTTTTTACCTGCTCTATGAGTCAAGGCGGCAGGCGGTGGAGAGTATCCAGCACTATGAAAAGCTCAGTTTTCAAGGAAAAACAGGAGAACTGGACCAGAAACTCAGAGGCATGTATGAAACGGAAGAACAGGAAATACAGGACCGGATCGTGGCCAGCGCTTTCCGCCAGTATGTGGGAAGCCAGGGAATCCTTTACCGGGGGACGAAGGAGCTTTTTAACATCAGTGCCTATGAGTATGAGGTGGAAGATGTTTTTAAACGGACGGATGACAGGGAGAACGGGCTTCTCTTAAAGAACGGAGAGCGAAGGCTTTTACTCTTTTGGGATACGCTGACCTTTGGAAAAAATTACCGCGTTCTTTACTATAAGGATATAACGGAGATCTATCAGCGCTTTGATAAGCTTTTTCTGGAAGGGCTTCTTTTTACCGTAGGAGCCCTGCTTTTTATCGGAGTTTTTCTTTTTCATGGAATATACCGGACGATCCGGCCATTGGTAGAACTGAAAAAGACGGCAGCTTTGCTGGCAGACGGGAACTATGGAATCCGTCTGCCCGTCCGGGGAAAGGATGAGATCGCAGAGCTGACGGAGAGTTTTAACCAGATGGCAGAGAAGATCGAGGAGCATGTGGAAAAGCTTTCAACGGTCAATGAGACGCAGAGACAGCTTTTGGGAAGTCTGGCCCACGAGCTGAAAACGCCGATGACGGCCATCATCGGCTACGCGGATACGCTTCTGACGCTGCGCTTAAGCGAACGGCGGCGGGAACAGGCCCTTCAATATATTGGGGACGAGTGCCGGCGGCTTTCACGGTTGTCGGTGAAGATGCTGGAACTCACCGGCCTTTATGAGATGGGGGAGAGCACCATTGAGAAAAAAGAGGTGGAGGTGCTGCCTTTTCTCGAAAAAGTGAAGGAGCTTACGTTCTGGAGATTGCAGGAGAAAAAGCTTTCCCTAGAGATTTCTTGCACTCCAGAGGATCTTACGAAGACCATGGACCAGGATCTGATGATGAGCCTTGTAATGAATCTGGTGGATAATGCCGTGAAGGCTTCTAAAGAAGGCGGGAAGATATGGATTCGGGCGGATGAGAGGGAGCTTTCAGTGAGAGATGAGGGAAAAGGGATTCCGCTGGAAGACCTGGCGCGGGTGACGGAAGCCTTCTACATGGTAGATAAAGCCCGGGCACGGAGCGCGGGAAGCGTGGGACTGGGGCTGGCGATCTGTGAGGAGATTGCGATGTTGCACGGGGCGCGGCTTTCCCTGGAAAGTGAGGAAGGGAAAGGAACTTGCGTTCATTTATTTTACTAAAAACGGCAAAGGGGGAAAACATTAGCAAGGGGGCAAACCATCAGAGTTGCGCCAGTCCTGGTTTTCCCCCTTGCAACCCCCTTTCCAGGGCACGCAGAAAATAAGGGGCTTATGTCAGACTGGGAGTGCGTGAAATGACGGGTGGGTATGGATTTATAGGTAAGCAACCACAATTCCCCCTGTTGTCATTCCACATCTGTCGAACACCTCTTTCCTGTTGACGTAAGCCCCATATTTTTTGACTTTAAAGGGCCACGAGGGGGAGGCTGAGGGGGAGGGCGGCCCAGGAGCCGTCCCCCTCGCATATGTTTTCCAACGGCTTTCCAAAGCCGAACTGCGGTTACAGAACGGTTACAACTCAGCGAGGATTTTGACAAGGGAGCTGTGATAGGCTAAGAGCAGAAAAAAGGTCAGGAGGATTAGATATGAATAATAGAAGAATTTTCAGCATAGCCGGAATCATCATAATAGCCGGAATGCTGGCAGGCTGCGCGAAGACTCCAGAGAGCTCTCTGGTGCGCCAGAAAGGCGCGGCAAGCCTGAAAAATTATGAAGAAGGCGAGACTCTGGCAGCGCAGGAGAGCACGACCGGGACGGAGAACCCTGATGATCTGGAGGCAGACAGCACCGGGACGGAGAACAGCACAACTGTGCCTGGTGACGCGAGCGGCACAGAAACAGCTGAGACGCCCCAGTCCAGTGAGACCTCTTCCTCTGTGCTTCGCAGCGCCCTCGGAGCTCCGGAGCATTATAGCAGCGAGGTGAAAGATGAGACAGGAAAACTTCAAATCCTGACAGATGCCGATGTGGAGATTCCGGAGGCCTCGAAGGTGTCGGCGATTTCAGTGAGCCAGCATCCTCTGGATCAGGCGCTGATGGATCAGGTGACGGAGGCGTTCCTGCCGGATGCGGTGTTTTATTCACAGGAGAGTTATTATCAGCCAACAAAGCCGGAATTGCAGAAAAAGCTGGAAGAACTGAAAGGGTATCTGGCAGAAGGCAATCTGGATCCCTACGGCTACGGGACGGATGAAGACGGGAGTCTGGTTTATGATATCTACAACGCCATTGAAAACGCAGAGAATGCCTATGAGGAAGCGCCTGAAGAAAAGCAGCTGCAGGAAGTTCCTGCAAAACTGAATCTGGAAAAGGAAGATGGCCAGGGCGGCACTTACATAGATGAAAACCGCTTTATGGGAACAGCAAAGACGGAAGACGGGAAATGGTATGATTATGCGGTTTTTGGCTATTCCAGCATGCCTGTGAACATAAGAATCTCCAGGCTCTATGAAGAATTTTCCAATCTGGATACCAGTTTCTGGGCAGGCTATGGAGGATTAAAAGATACGACAGAGGTTCCGGATGAAGAGACCATAAAAAATGATATCGGGATCAGCTTCGAGGAAGCAAAAAAACTGGCGGATGAAAAAGTGGCAAAACTCAATATTCCGGACATGGTGATGGGAGAGTGGGAATATGCGCTTCTCTGGAATTCGGATACGGAAACAGGGGGATACACCAGAGAAAAACAGATCGCTGCCGGTTATCAGTTCCACTATGTGCGGAAGATCAACAAGATTCCCATCACTTATACCATGGAATATGGCGGCGGTCTTGAGAGCATGGAGAGCGAGATGGAAACCTGGTGCTATGAGGTGCTGGATCTTGTAGTGAATGCGGATGGAGTGGAATATCTGGAGTTTGATAACCGTTATGACGAAGGGGAAGTGAAGACAGAGAATCTGAAGCTGCTGTCCTTTGATGAGATCATGAAGATCTATGAGAAAATGATGCTGGTTCAGAATGCGGATACTCTGAATTATGAGCAGGAACGGATCTACCATATCAACCGGATCACCTTTGGCTATACCAGGATCTATGAACCGGCCAGTGATCCAAAAACCGGTATTCTGGTTCCCGCCTGGGATTTCTTTGGCGGCTTTGAGAGTACCTATGAGGGCGTTACCAGCACAAATAATATGACTTATCAGAGCTATCTTACGATCAATGCGATCGACGGAAGTATCATCGACAGGAACCTGGGGTACTGATTATGAGGCAGGTACTGGCAGCAGCAAAATTTTCCTTTAGGGGTTTCTGGAAAAATCCCCGGGTGGTTCTGACCTTCCTTTTGGGATTCGTGCTCTCGTATCTTTTGAGTACCCGGATCATGGTGGTCATCGAGGCTTACCACACGCCGGTGCAGGCGGTGGAACCCTTTCTATGGACCTTCGGGGACAGCACGGCGATCCTTTTAAGCTCCCTTTTGCTTCTGCTGCTTTTCTCGGATCTTCCTGGGCTGACACCGGTTTCGCCCTACTATCTGATCCGGATGACCCGGAAAAAATGGCTCGCCGGGGAACTTTTCTATGTGGCGGCGGCAACCCTCCTCTATACGGGCTTTATGCTTCTTTCCACAGTGCTCCTCTGCATGAAAAACAGCTATGTGGGAGATATCTGGAGCGAGACGGCGGCCATGCTGGCCTACTCCAAGCTGGGACAAAACTTGAGCGTTCCCTCCACGGTGAAAGTCATGGAGAGCATGCCGCCTTATCTCTGCATGGTTCAGGTGGCGGCTCTGATTTTTCTCTATTCCCTCTGCTTAAGCTTCGTGATACTGGCGGGAAATCTGATCTTTAAGGGGAACAAAGGGATGATTGCCGGTCTTCTTTTCAGCGGTTTCGGCTTTCTCCTGGATCCGCAGACGATCGGGACCATTCTGGGGCTGGAAAGCTATGAGATGTACAAGGTCAATGTGCTGGCGGGGTGGGTGAGCCCCTTAAGCCATGCAGTCTATGCCCGTCATAATTTCGGTTACGATCGGCTGCCCACAGTACGACAGTCCCTGCTGGTCTTCGGCGGCCTGCTGCTGTTTCTGGTGCTGATTTCCCTGAAAGCGCTGAAACGCTATCCCTTTACTTTTCTGGGAGAAAAAGAATGAGAACGGAGATCAAACGGATGCTTTCCGGGAGAAATTTCTGGGCGGCTGTGTTTCTGGGAGTGCTGGGAATCGGCTTTGGGGCGGTTTATCCGAAACTCGGGGAGGAATTGCTTCCGGCCTGGAATTTTCTTTCGATGGAAAAGAAAGCCTTTTATTCGGAGACGGCCTGTTTTTTTGTCCCGCTGGCTGCTGTGCTGCCCTGGAGCGATTCTTTCTTAGGAGAATGGAAGGGCGGTTTTCTGAAAGCGGTTCTTCCGCGGACCGGAAGGCTGGACTATGTTGGAAATAAGGTTGTGGCTGTGGCACTCAGCGGCTTTTTGACCTGGTTGCTGGCCGGTGTGCTGATTTCATTTGGCTATTTTGTGGTCTTTTTCCCAATAGAACAGCAGGGGAGTTTTCCGATGGAAGAGGGACGAGAGTTTCTATACATCCTGCTCCGGCTGGGGCTTCTGGGCGGAATCTTAAGCACCCTCGGAGGGGCGGCTGCGGCTGTTTGCCGGTCGGTATACCTGGCCTGGGGCCTGCCCTTTGTGGCCTATTATTTCTGCATGATTCTCCACGACCGGTATTTTGCTCAGGCCTTCTGGCTCTACCCGCCCCAGTGGATCGAGGGGAGCGGCGACTGGGGTGAGGGAAAGCTGGGACTGTGGCTGTTTCTGCTGGTGTTTTTGCTGGGGGCGATGGCAGTCCATGGGATGGCGCTGTATCGGAGGGTAGAGGAAATCTGAGATTTTCATCTCGGCGGTTGCAAAATACTATCGTCAATCCGATTTATCAGGGCGTGATTTTATCAAGTATGAACAGGAGGCAGCATATGACAGAACCCTGCGTGGAGATCGAGGGCGTGACGAAACGCTTCGGAGAGGATCTGGTATTGAAAGAAGTCAATCTGGTCATGGAGAGCGGGAAGGTTTATGGCATTGTGGGAAACAACGGTTCCGGCAAGACCGTTCTCATGAAATGTATCTGCGGGTTCCTGCCGCCCAGCTCCGGCAGAATCCGGGTCTTTGGAAAAAGGATCGGCGTGGACCGGGATTTTCCGGAGTCTCTCGGTGTGATCATCGAGACACCGGGCTTTCTCACGAATCAGACCGGCATCCGGAATCTCAAGATTCTGGCAGATTTAAACCGGAAGATTGGTGAGACAGAAATCCGGCAGGTTCTGAAACGGGTTGGCCTGAATCCGGATATGAAAAAGCCTGTGGGGAAATATTCCCTCGGCATGCGTCAGCGTCTCGGCATTGCCCAGGCCATCATGGAGGATCCGAAACTTCTGATTCTGGACGAGCCCTTCAACGGCCTGGACAAAAATGGCGTGGCGGAGATCCGTTCCCTCCTTCTGGAACTGAAAAAAGAAGGAAAGACCATCCTTCTGGCCAGCCACAACGAGGACGACATCCGGATTCTCTGCGACCGGGTGTATGAGATGGATGGCGGGATCTTAAGAGAAAGGACGATGGAAAAGGATGAGAAGTAGAAAGATAGCCGGAGCGTTGGCGGCGGTGCTGGCAGTCATGCTGACAGCAGGAGCGACAGATATGAAAGCGTTGGCGGCAGAAGAACAGAATCCGGAGTTTACGGTGGAGGTACAATCCGAGGTTTTGAATAGGGAAGACAACTTTGCACCCGTCCCTGAGACAGTTGCTCAGTCATCGTCAGAGAGCGATACAGCTGCGTCCAAGATATCATCCGGGAATCCCGAACCAGTGACAGAATCGGTGACAGAAGCTCCGACGCCTGCCGGGTCATCCAAACCTGCCACAGAACCAGCTGTTTCCGTTCCACCGGAAACGACCACACCTGTGACTGAGCCGATTATACCGGCGACTGAACCTACGCCAGAAGCTCCGACACCAGTCACACCATCTCCCGAGCCATCCGTCCCCGCCACGGAACCCGTTACCGAGCCCGTTACCGAGCCTGTAACTTCCGCTCCATCCACTGACCCGGCCACTCCCACCCCGCCGGAAACCACTCCACCCGCTACAGAATCTCCCACCTCCACCTCCCTTCACCTCGGCATCGACAACCGCCATCTCTACTCCGACATGGAATCTACCTATTCTCAGGGCTACACACCTTCCACCACGGTGAGCTCTGCCACGCTGGTGGTTCCCTTCACGGCGGACGGCCCTCTGAAAAACGACCGCCTCACGGTGAGCCTCGAATTTGACTCCTCGGGCACGGTTCCCTTCGAGATGAAGAACTACCAGAAGGATGTGGACAAAAAGACCGTCTATTTTGATCAGAAGGGAAAGGCCCTCAAGGAAAAAGCAGGGGCCGCGGAGATCGCCGAAGCCTATGTCTATCGCGTGAAGCTCCAGTTTCTCTCGACGGCGGAGCCAGGCCAGTATCCCGTCACCGTGAAAGCCCTGGGCTATACGGAAAAAGGCGAGAAAGTCACGTTGGAATACCGCCTGTTCGTCCGGATTTCGGAGAAGGATGACAGCGATGTGGTGGTCATCGGCGGTGACGAACCCAACGGAGGAGGCGGTGACTACAGCGGCGGGGGCGGCAGCGCGGAGACGGAAAAAATCATCCATCAGCCTAAAATGCTTCTGGATACTTGTAACCTGTCCGGCAAAACGCTCGAAGCGGGAAGCGAGGAGACTTTGACGGCTGCCTTTCAGAACCGGAGTCTTTCTGAGGAGATGTACAACCTGAAAATTACAGCCGCTTCCTCATCTGCGGGCCTGAAACTCAGGAAAAATTCCTGGTATTTTGCCAAAGTTTCCTCGGGAGAAAATGCGACGCTGGAAAGCCTTCTCACCGTGGCAAAAGACGCGGAGAGCGCGGAAAATACGCTGACCTTCACCTTTGAATATGAGGATTCCAAGGGCACGGCCTCCACAGGTACGGAAACGTTGAATCTCACCGTCACCCAGCCGGTAAGGATGGAACTCGAAAGCGCCGATTTTCCGGCGGTAGTCTATGCCTCGGACACGGAAGAACTCACCGTAAAAGCGCTGAATTTAAGCCGGACGAAGGTCTATAATGCCAGAATCAGCCTTTCCGGTACCGGCCTTTTCCCGACGGAAGAAGTTTTCCTGGGGAATCTCGACGCGGGGACGGAAGGGGAAGGCGTCATGAAGGTTTATGTGGGCACCCGCACGATGGAGGCCATCGGAAACGATCCGGGTACCACGGACGCGGAAAAATACGGCCCGGTGAGTGGTACCCTGACATTGACCTACGAGGATGCCCTCGGCACGGTCCATGAGGAGACGAAGGATTACCAGACGGAAATCAAAAAAGCCCAGATTCTTTCCCTCAATGTCGCCGAGGAAAAAGAAACGGGCAATTCCTGGTGGTATTCGATTTTCGCTGTGGTGACGGTTTTCCTGATTCTTCTGATTCTGGCCCTCATCGGAAGCCTACGCCGAAAATCCCGTCTTCTTAAGGAGGCGGGCCGATGAAAAAAGGCTGGCTGGTCTTTCTGGTTCTTCTTGCAGCGGCAGCGCTGACTCTTTCGGGAATCCTTCTGGGGAAATTTTCCCGGGAAGAGAAGATTTTTCAGGAGCAGGCGGCCTTAAATGGAATCGTTTACGATGAGGCTTTCCTGGAAGAAGCGGCAAAGCTTCCTGGGATTCAGTCCGTCGAGCCGGTGGTTTCCCTGCCCGTCCAGCTGAAAGTCGGGGAATACTCTGTGGAGACGGAGCTTCTGGGAGTGGAGCTTACGAACCTTCATTATCAGGCAGAGAAGGCTTCCGATACCGCTTTGGGGAGAACGCCGGCGCTTCTGATCGGAAAGGAGGCGCTCTTCGGCCTTGTGGATGCCAACGGCCATGCAATCTCAGAAAAGCGCCTCGGCCAGCTGCTCGAAGAGTATCAGGAGCTTTCGATCACCGCCTCCTTTTCGAACCGGCCGGAACAGACCTTTTCCTGCCGGGCAGCAGCGGTCTTAAAGGAACCAGCGGATAAAATCTATTTTTCCATCGACCAGGCAAAAGCGCTGGCAGAGCAGTATGGCCAGCCTTTTTCCATCAAGGAAGTTCTTCTCACGGTGAAAGGGGAGACGAACTTCCGGAAGGCAAAGGAAAGCTTTGTCCCGACGAAGGAAGGCTTATAAAGTGGCCATGGCCTGAAAGCCGTGAAGCACAAATTCGGCCGCAATGGTGGCCATCTCGTCAGCGCTCCGGTGCATATCGCCGGAGATCCAGTTTTCAATGAGGCCGATACAGCCGGAAATGCAGTAGGAGTAGAAAAACTCCAGCGTTTCCGGCTCTTTGTTCGTCCTCGATCTGCTGGACCGATTTTTCCTGCATCAGTTCGATGAGAGCGGTCTTCAGAAGGTTCTGTGTCCGCATGACGCTGCGATTCTGTTTTTTCATTTTATTGTTCTCTTCCATAATCGTATCCTTTCGTTTTCAAGACAGAATGTCAGAATCCGTTCAAAAATAAACAAGTGTTAATATTCGCAGGCAACGAGCCAGGCAGCCATGCTTGCATGGATATCTGGCGACTGCTGCGACGGTCTCGGTGATCTGGATGACGGAGCCGCAGAGCTGGTATCCGGCCTCGGGGAACTGAAGGACGGCAGTGAGGAGATGAAAGATGCACCACCGAGTTCCAGGATAAGACCAGCGACATCGATGACCAGATCGAGGATAAGATCGACGAGCTCATCGACGGCCTGAGCGGAAAAGATTACGAGCCGGTTTCCTTCACCTCCTTGAAGAACACCGACATCGGCCTGGTACAGTTCGCCATCCACACAGAAGCCATCAAGAAAGCCGATACCACCGAAGAAGAAACCGAAGCGGAGACCGAGACCGAAAGCGAGACACTCTTAAGCAGAGTGAAGAGTTTGTTCTCATAAGTAGTGATGTTGGGCATTGATGAAAATATATCTGAGATGATGGTATGATAAATAAAAATTGACTGCTTTAAGCTTTTGGAGCTTGGCAGTCAATTTTTTGCGGTGTATTTGACTTATTTTGAAGTTTTACAATATGCAGTCCATTTTTAATGATAGCAATCCAACATCAGGTTTTATACCTTGGCCTCCTCCGCGATCACCACCGGCAGCCTTGCCCCCAACCGACAGAGCAGTTCGTTGCTGATGCTGCCGGAGAGAGCGGCCACATTGGGAGCGAGAAGAGGGCTGTTTTCCGCGTTGTCGATGAGGATGGCGGTGTCGCCGACGGAAACGTCGTCTGCCCCGGTGAGGTCGATGGCGAGCTGATCCATACAGATGCGCCCGATGACGGGAAGAAGATGAGTGCTGATCCGCACCATGGCCTTCCCGGAGAGATTCCGCGGGAGGCCGTCTCCGTAGCCAATCGGCAGGATGGCGATGCGGCTGTTCCGCTCAGCCCGGAAGGTGCGGCCATAGCCCACAGTTTCACCTCGTGAAATCTCACGGATCAGAACGACCTTCGCCTTCAGGGCAAGGACCGGGCGGAGCTTTGGCTGCAAGAGCGTCCGATCATCCGGAGAGCTGAAAACTCCATATAAAGAAATGCCCGCCCGCACATAATCGCAGGGAAGATCCGGGTAATTGAGAAGGCCATAGCTGCTTTGAAGATGGATTTTGGGAATAGGAAGCCCAGCTGTTTCCATCTGGCTGATGAGTCCGTAGAAGCTGCGGATCTGTTTCCGAGTAAAAGAGATATCCTCCGGTTTCCGGCTGTCAGCACAGCAAAGATGAGTGAAAATCCCTTGTATACGCAGGTGTTTCATCTGAAAAAGCTTCTGCACGCCATCCAGATCGTCAGTATCCAGGCCCAGCCGATGCATCCCGCTGTCGATGGCGATATGAACGGAAACTGGGATTTTTTGGCGGTTCAGTTTTTCCGCATAAGGAAAGTCGATGAGTGTCTGCGTGAGTCGATAGGTTTTCAACTCCTTTGCCCGGCGAACGTCGGTAAACCCGAGAATCAGGATCTCACCCCGGATTCCGTAGCGGCGAAGCGCAATGCCCTCATCAATGGTGGCGACGGCGAAGGCCTTTACCCCGGTTTTTTCCAGGTGAGTGGCAACGGCATAGGAACCGTGGCCGTAGGCCTCACGTTTGACAACGCCCATAAGCTCGGCATTCGCCGGCAGGGCAGCTTTCAGGACAGAGACATTGTGCGTGAGGTTTGCAAGATTGAGCTCGATGTAAGCCCGGTCTTTTTCCGGATTGTGTGGTTTCTTAAAACTGAACCGCAGCCAGAGCGCGGCCATCGCAAAGCTGAAAAGAAGCGAGAGCAGGCACACGAGACCAAAGTGAAACAGGCTGTTCTGAGAGGAAAAACGCCACACTGCCGCAATCACCAGCGGATGAATGAGATAGACAACCAGCGAGGCAGGGCGGAGAAGCGGGATCCGTCTGCCTTTCCACAGCAGAACCAGGTGAAACAGAAAGTACATGGCGGGCAGCAGAAACACATACATGCTGTCGTGGCGCTGAAAACCATGTCTGTGCAAAATTAGGGCCTCGGCGAGGAGCAGTCCCAGACTGATGAGAAAGCCAACTCCGGCCTCGACAGAAGAAAGCTTCCTCCTCTCATCGGCGATAAAGCCACCCAGCATCAGAAAGACCGGGGCGAAAAAGAGGCCGTTTCTGGTGTAGTCGAAGAGCTCAAAAAGCCGGTCATAAAAAGCTTTCAGAAGCGGTAGCTTTTCCACGACGACGTAATAGCTGTCCCCGAAAAGACCAACCAGATAGAGAAGAAGGGCCATGACCAGTCCTTTGGAAAAATCCAGCTTTTCAACAAGTTTCCAGGCAATCAGCATGCCCAGCATGGAGGCCGGAAGATACCAGAGATGGTACATGGTTCCGTCGAAAATAAGATCCTTCAGAAGCTCCGGCAAAAGCTGAGACTGGGAAAAATAGCCATTGCGGAAGTTCAGCGGGAGATAGAGAAGGATTGAAGCCCCATAGATCCAGCCGGTCTTTTTCAGAAAATGACGGAGTTTCCGGTCGCTATCGTGATACCTGGATAAGAGAAAATATCCGCTCGTTATGAAGAAAAAAGGCACCGCAATCCGTGCCAGGACCCTTGTCAGGATAAAGTTCCCGGTCTCGCTGAAATCCGCCAGCGGTGAGGTGTGGATGGCGATGACGAGAATCGCGGCGGCAAGGCGCAGCCAGTCGATGCCGGTATCATAACGTTCTCTACTCATCGATTTTTTCCAGGGATAAATCCAGGAGTTTTGCCAGCATTTCCGGGAAAGAGAGGCCGATGCGCTTCATCATATTCGGATAGCGGCTGTGGGAGGTGAAGCCGGGGATCGTATTGACCTCGTTGAACACGATTTTCTGATCGGGAGTCAGGAAGAGATCCACCCGGGCGAAGCCGGAGCAGCCTAAAGCCCGATAAATCGTTTTTGCCACTTTCTGAATGCGCCGCTCGGTAATCTCGTCGATTCTGGCTGGCATGTGGATCTTCGAGGTTTTCAGGGTATATTTCTCGGTGTAGTCGAAGAAACCTTGGGAAAGCTCGATCTCATCCACACGGCCTACGGTGAGTTCATCATTGCCGAGGATGGCACAGCCCACCTCAAAGCCTTCAATGGCTTCCTCAGCGATGACCTCGGAATCATTCTGGAAAGCGAGGCGGATGGCTGCATCCAGTTCCTCCGGGGAGATGACCTTTGTTACGCCAAAGGAAGAACCGGCGCGGACTGGCTTGACAAAGACCGGAAAGCTTAAGTTTTCTCTGATCTCCTGAGTGGCCGTTGGAAGATCTTTTTCTTTAAAAGTGAGAGCTTTTGGTACGGAGATTCCTGCCAGAGAAACGAGTTTGTGGGCCCGGTCTTTATCCATGCAGAGCGCCGAGGCGAGGGTGCCGCAGCCGACCAGAGGAATGCCGGCAACCTCCAGAAGCCCCTGGACTGTGCCGTCCTCCCCGTTTTTTCCATGGAGCACGGGAAAGGCGAGATCAATCTTCTGAAGAATGTATTTTCCATCCGTCAGTTCCAGAAAGCCACCGACGGAGCGGCTCTGGGAAAAGGCCACAGGATTTAAATGAGCGGCGTCCTCGCACCAGGTTCCCTCCGGGATGCGGGCCGGATCACCGGTGTAATGATACCAGTCGCCGGTCATCGTGATGCCGATTGGGAAAACGTCAAATCGGGTCCGGTCGATGTGCTCAAAAACGGAGGCCGCGGACTTGAGGGAAACTTCATATTCTGTGGAGTGGCCGCCGAAGAGGACGGCTATTTTTTTCTTATTCATCAATGTTCATCCTTTCTGTGTAAAAGAAAAACTCCTGTTTTTCGTATGGCAATCATACCAAAAACAGGAGTCAGGATTCTTCCTTTGTCCCCACAGCTTTTCTTCTTTTCTCTGCGGAAATTCTTAAGTTTTTCTTATGAAAGGGGAAGGGTCACGGTAAAGATTATGCTGTCCTCCCCGTTGGCGGCGTCGATGGAGCCGCCGTGAAGCTTCACGATCTGTTTGGCGATAGCGAGACCCAGGCCTGCGCCGCCGCTGGAACTTCTCGCGGTGTCCAGTCGGTAGAACTGCTCAAAGATCCGGGCCAGTTTTTCCGGGGGAATTGCGTCGCCCTGATTCTGGAAGGTGACGATCACCTGCTCCTCCTGCACCCGGGCGGTGATGTCGATGTTGCTGTTCTTGTAACTGTAGAGAACGGCGTTTCGAAGGAGATTGTCGAAGACCCGCTGGATTTTGTCCGGATCGCAGTGAAGTGGCAGGCTTTCCGGGGTGTGAAGCGTGCAGGTCAGATTTTTTCCGCTCAGCATGGGTTTGAACTCAAAAACCAGCTGTTCGAGAAGCCGGATGAGATCGATTTTATGATACTCCAGCGAAATTTCCGAGAGGTTGAAGCGGGTGATCTCAAAAAATTCGTTGATGAGATCCTCCAGGCGCTCCGCCTTGTCAAGGGCGATGGAGAGATATTTTTCCCGGAGCTCTGGCGAAATCTCGCCCTCGTCATGGAGAAGCGTCAGATATCCGATAACGGAGGAAAGGGGCGTTTTCAGGTCGTGGGCCAGATACATGATGAGGTCATTTTTCCGCTGCTCTGCGTCTTTTCTCAGGCGGAGATTTTCCTGAGACTGGATTCGCGCCAGATTCAGCTCATTTTCCACGTCCGAGAGCTCTTCCGGGAGAGAAATGGCGGGGGCCTCCGGTTCCGACAGCGTTTTGGAGGCGTCGATGACGGTATCCAGGTATTCCAGCGGTTTTTCGATGGCTTTTCTCATAAAAGTAATGCTGCCGACGGCCATAACGACAAGGACGATGACGGGAGAGAGCATCTGCAGGGTCTTGAAGAGACTGTAAAAAGGCGAGTAGTCATACCAGATAAACTGCTTGCAGATAAACCAGGCCAGAAAATAACCGCCCATCATGACGGCTAAAAGGATCAGCAGGGAGAGAAAAAAGCGGTTCAGGATTCGTTTGGACAGCTTGGAATACTGTCGTTTTTTATTCGATTTCATAGCCGACACCCCAGACAGTCTTGATAAATTTCGGATTTTTCGCGGGTTCCTTCATTTTTTCACGCAGGCGGCCGATGTGCGCCATGACCGTATTGTTGCTGTTCAGATATTTTTCCTTCCAGACTGCCTCGAAAAGCTCCTCGGAACTCACAACCCTGCCTTGATGCTCGCAGAGATACCAGAGCAGGGAAAATTCGATGGGAGTGAGAGAGAGCTCTTTTCCAAAAAGCGTGCAGCGATGGCTATCTTTGTTAATGATGAGGCCGCGGATATCAAACTCGTTCTTTTCCTGCGGCTGCCCTATGGCAGGATTGTAGCGCTGGAAACGGCGAAGCTGGGTCTTGACCCGGGCCACGACCTCCAGCGGGTTGAAGGGCTTGGTGATATAGTCGTCCGCGCCGATGGTAAGGCCCATGATCTTGTCGGTGTCCGCGATCTTTGCCGTCAGCATAATGACGGGAAAATAATAGCTTTCCCGGATTTTCTGGCAGATATGGAAACCGTCGATATCGGGAAGCATGACGTCGAGAATCGCAAGATCCGGCAACGTTTTCTTAAGGCAGGCCAAGGCATCTGTCCCATTATAAAATTTGTAAACCGTGTAGCCGTCGTTTTTCAGATAAACATCGAGAAGGTCGGCGATCTCTTTTTCGTCATCGACGACTAAAATTTTTTCGTTCATGTGTTTTCTTCCTTTTGTGTGGTAGTTGCTTTTCCTGATTATAGGCGGTTGATTTTGGAAATGCAAGGGAAAAAGAATCTTGAAATTCTCTTTTTTCTCTTAAAAAAATCTTAAAATATAGGGGATTTCCACAAAAGAATGGCTCTGGCTGGTTGAAAATGTGTGCAAAAAATGGTATTTTTAAAATGACCGGTTAAGCAGTGTGAATGCATTTACAAGAAAATGGAGGTGGAACTATGAAGAGAAGAAGTGCTCAGAAGTTTATGGTTGGTTTCCTGACGATGCTGGCAGCGGGGACCCTGCCCGGAAGCGCGTACACAGTTTCGGCGGACAGCATGGATTTTGTGGAGTATGACATGACGACAGGAGCGGAGAACTATTTCACGGTAACGGTTCCGGGTGAAGATACGGGCGACCTTACGATGCAGGGTTTGGCGGGCGAGCCGGAAGATGCTGACGGCGATCTTACGATGCCTGGATACCAGGGCAGGCCTGATCCGACACCTGCCACAGCAAAGAAAAAGAACTGCTGGGTGAAAAAGGGCAGCTATTATTACTACTACAATTCCAGGGGAAAGCTTCTGCGAAACGGTATATATCAGATCAAGGGAAAAAATTACTGTTTTGATAAATATGGACGCCGCCGGACCGGCAAGATCCTCAATACGGACGGCAGCTACAGCACCTTTTCCAAGAAGACCGGCGAGGAAGTTTCGAGATATTTTCCGCTGAAGATCACTTCAATTTCAAAAAATACCTTAAAAGGGATCGCCTACAAAGCGGATAAAAATCACAAGCGAAATTACGAGATTTCTTTGAAACGGGTAAAACTTGTGGATGTGAAAAATCATGACATCACAACGGCAGAGCTGAAAAAAGGCAGCGTTGTTCGGCTGTTCGTAAAGAGCACCGGAACCGGCCAGAACCGGAAGGATAAGATCACAAAGATCCAGGCCGTAAGACAGCTGGTCTGGGAAGAAGCAAAATAAGGAAATTTTGATGGGATCCCCCGTCTGCTGTGAAAAATGGCAGGTGGGGGATCTGGCGGTTTACAGGGGGATTTGATATATGTTAGTATAGAGACAGGCATATTTTATGGGAAAGAGGTGACCTGAATGAATAAAAAATGGACGCTTCACGTTGAATAACTGCGCGTCGCATTCTCGTTACTTCAGTGATGAGTTAGACGCGCAATTTTTTATAAAAATATCGTAACT